>CAXEIY010000208.1:0-27523 GCA_963996245.1 uncultured Planctomycetia bacterium
AATGGCTCCAGAAGGAGATGAACTTGGCCAACAACACCTTGCACGCTGGCACTTCCAGACAAGTCATGTCGCCACCAAACGTGATGGCACACCCGAAGGGGGGAGTCAGTGGCATGGGGACAGGGTCATGGAATTTCTTGTGCAAAGAGAGGTTCGGAATGACTCGGAGCCGTTTCTGATTTACCTGGGTTTTTCCCATCCACATGATACAAGAGACGGTACCCCTGAGTTGCTGAAAAAATATGGTGCGGTTAATCACGGGAAGCTGCTGTCTTCTAATTCGCTTGCACCACGACTGCCTGTTAATTACCTGCCCAGACATCCATTCGATCATGGTCATCCCGAACTTCGAGATGAGGAACGAGTCGAAGGTGTGATGAAACGACGAGACGAGGTAACGATCCGTAATGAACTCGGACGGGAATATGCCTGCATTGAAAATATTGACCAACAGATTGGTCGTGTAGTTGACAAGCTTGAACAGATGGGAGAACTCGAACATACCTATGTCGTTTTTACCTCAGACCATGGAATTGCGGTCGGACGGCATGGGCTAATGGGTAAACAGAATCTTTATGAGCACAGCTGGAGAGTTCCGCTTATTGTGCGTGGGCCGGGTATTCGTCCTGCCAGTCGCGTCTCGGGTTACACCTATCTCCTTGATCTATTTCCGACCTTGTGTGATCTTGCCGGGATTCCTGTGCCGGCAAGTGTTGAAGGGATCAGCCTGCAGCCGGTTCTGATGGGAAATCGAAACCAAATTAGAAACGTCCTCTACGGTGTATATTGTGGCGGAACTAAACCGGGAATCCGGTCGATTAAAACAGAGGGATGGAAACTGGTGGAGTATGTTTTGTTTAACGGTGCGATCCGAAAAACACAACTGTTTGATCTTCGTGCTAATCCTCAGGAATTACTGGTGGAGCATCATACTCCGGAACTGCAGAAGCGGCTTGGAAATATTCCAACTACACACCAGAAAAACCTGGCTGGTCTTTCGGAACATGACAGTAAACGCAGAGAGTTGCAGCAGCTTTTGAAAAAGGAAATGGAAAGGTTGAAAGACCCATACCGAAACGTTATCTATCCTGAACGGACAACCGATATCCCGTAGTAAAGGGCGTGATGGGGTTTTGAGTAACCACGTATAATCTTTCAGGACGTTTGGTAGGAGACGTCAACGTCCAGAGGGTAACAACCGGGTCGGACATTCTTGTAGTCAAAACAGGAAAAGTCCGGACGGTGTATTCCCGGTGTGTCGGCATCAAGAATAACGGTGGCCATTGAGCTGAAATCGGCACGGAAATGAACAGCGCTCTTGAGAACCAGTAATTGCGTTTGTTCCAGGTTAACCCCTGCAGAAAGTAACATGTTTCGGTCCATTAATTGTCTCCGCAAACTGCAAACGAGCACCTCGACGTTCCCTATTTTCAATACAGCTGTGTTACCCATGCTGTCTTCCAGTCCATGAGCCATTGGTCCGCCATGGATATAATGGCCATCACCGAGTGCGATGACTTCCACGTCTGCGTGTACCGACGAACCATGAAGCGAGTCGGTCTTTCCCCCAATGCTTGCTGAGATCGTAGCGCCCAATCCAGAGCGAGATGCCTGTTGTACGGTTTCAGGGTCATAGATTGCGGCCACAAGTCCATTTCTGAAATCGGCGTCAATCATTGCCTGAAGTGCAACCGTGCCGTCACAGGGTGCTCCTCCTCCTGGATTGTCCGAACCATCTGCGAAGATAACGAGCCCGTCGGTCTTAGCCGCTATCGACATCGCGTCATGAATGGATACCAATTCAGGCTGTAATTCCTCACGTAAATTCCATAAATGAATGGCTAGTTGATCCGCTACTTGGTTTGCCTGGGACAGATTGCCATCAGCGGTTGCCAGTACACTGACACCCATGTCATGAATGTCGGCGAAGGGGAATCCCATCGCCACGGTTGCCGTGAGCATGCCGGGGCTGGACTCGAGTTCATGCAGTTCTCTGATAACACTTTGCATCGGTTCCCGCATGGTACATTGTCCGGGAGGGAGAGTCAGCAGAGGTAACTGTCTGTAGGCCTGGACGGGCTGGATGTCATGTTTCAGTATGCGATCTAAAAGAATGACGGCTTCTTTTCCGCGGTCTCCCATATCGGTGTGCGGGTAGGTGTCGTAACCGATAATTACAGTTGCGTAATCCGGTAGGGCAGGAGAAATGTTCGCGTGCAGATCAAGGGTTACCACGATAGGGAAATCGGGTCCCACAAGGGTGCGCACACGCCGAACGATTTCTGCTTCGGCATCTTCGTAATCCTCTGTAATCATGGCACCATGCAGATCGAGTAGAATACCGTCTGCAGGTAAAGCGTTGCGCGTTCGTTGGATGAGTATACCGGAGAGATGTTCAAAACAGTCTCGAAGTACCATTCCAGAAGGATAGGCTCTTGTGTTCAGAACGGGTACCAACTCAAGTCCGGTTTCCTTAACACCGGCCAGATAACCTCCGTGGATCGTGTTGGTGTCCGCGAAACGCTTTAGGATGGCTTCACCACCAGGTAGATCATCACCGAGATGGGTGTCTCTTATAAAGTCTTCCAGAGTTGTAGGAGTGTCAGAGAACATGTTGGTTTCATGTTGTATTCCTCCGGAGATAATTTTCATGAGTGTGTTAGATTTCCTGGCTGGGAAGAGTGGTGGTTGAGTCAGGGAGTACCTTATGTCTCCTGCGTGGAGTGCTTTCCTGGGGACGGATCCGATGTTCGAGGGAGCGGTTACTGTTTAACAGGTAGAATAATGCATGAAGCGGCATCTTTGTGGTGAAATACTCGTTCGATTGCTTTAATTGATACTTTGGAATATGGACCTTTGGCTGTGTTCGGATTTCGATCAAACAGTGGAAAATAGGCACCACTGATGTCCACACGAATTTGGTGACCAGCATCAATGCGTGCAGCGACCGGTCCCAGATCAACAGACAGTTCGTACATTCTATTTGGAACCAGTGGTTTTGAGGTGTGTTCAGAATTCCGAAAACTTCCACGAATCAGACCGACGGCAATATTTTGTGCAAATCCATCCGGATGTACGTCAATCAACTTGACCACCCAGTCAGCATCAGGCGTGTCGGCGGAGACAAATAGTTTTGCTTGGACGTTGCCGGCAAAAGTAAGGGGGCTCATCAAACGGGTTGAAGTATAGACCAGCACATCATCACGCAGTTCGGTCGGGCGCTGATCAACGGGTGCCCAGGTTGCTCGATGTAGTGGTCTTGAGTCAGTCACGGGACAGGCCGGAGCAGGGTGGTCCGGGTCTGCGACAAATGTGTCGTGAGGTTCCTCTTGTTGAGGCCGCATGCTATCAAGAGTACCGTTACCATTAAGTGTGTTGGCCAATCCATCTGAATGTAGATAGAAAGGGGTTTCTTTAAATCCTTGTGGTGGCCAGGTATCTGCGTTCTGCCACAGGTTGTCACCCATGGAGAAATAGCGAACTGGTGACAGTGGAAACGCATCCGATGGAATGTGAGCGGGTTTGAGGTAATGATCGAGCCACGCTATTTGAGATGCATCACGATCCCATTGGGCATGTGGACCAAAATTGACATCCCCGACCTGTGACTGACCAATGGTGCCGTGATCCCAGGGTCCAAGGATCAGCTGTTGATGCTTCCGAATGGCACGCTTGGTAGCGAGCTGCTGCATGCGCTGGAAATTGCCAACGGACTCCCGAGAAAAAAAATCATAATAACCAACCACATGTTGTATGGGTAAATTCAGATCGAGAATCTGTTCCGCCAGTTCAAGTCGTGTCCAGAATCCGTTCCATTGTGGATGTGTTAACATGCCGTGAAGCCAGGGAATGGACCAACCCATTTTCTGGTCCATTTCACTAAGGGGCAGATGCATCAGTGTTGAGTCCCAGTCCGTGGGCAGTCCGATGTTAGCGGGACGGTCTGAATTGCCTCCTGCCCATGTCGCGATGAGAGAAAGTCTTACGGCACCTCCAAGATACAGATTGCGATAAAAACTACTCCATGTGGCGGTTGGCAGGATAGTCACCAGCCCGGGAGGATGCTCGACAACTGCCTGCCACTGTGTAGCTCCTACGTATGAACTTCCCCACATCGCAATCCGGCCGTTACACCAGGGTTGGTGTTGTAACCATTCAATGGTGTCATATCCATCCTGCCCCTCATTGTTGTAGGGGATAAAAGTTCCCTGTGATTCAAATCGGCCTCGACAGTCCTGTACCACAAAGCTATAGCCAGCAGCAACAAATCGAGCCGCGGTCGATTGGACCCCTCGCTTGTTGTAAGGAGTGCGTACCAGTATGGTAGGTGCAGATATGTTGTCTGAATGCCGGTAAATATCCGTTGATAAGGTTATGCCATCACGCATACGTACCGTTACCGTGTCATAGGGAATTGCTTTCGATTCTGCCCATGTGAGTGTGGGAAGTGAAAGGATAAAGACCAAGGTGACAAGAAACGTTCTGGATACATGTGACATGAATATGGAATCCCGGAAATAGGAAATTAGGCTGCGCATTTTGATTTGCAGTGTATCGAAACGCCATAATGATGCCAGAAAGAAGTAATCATGAACGTCATCCGAGTGTGTGGCATGGAATGCGTAGCTTAGTGGAAAAAGACATACCTGTTCATCCGTATGTGCGAATCTGGAAAGGGGTGTGCATTTGTTGGAATTGTTCATAAATCAGCTGTGCTGGATTCGCATGGACCGCCATTCGTGCTTCGGATCAATCGGTAGGGCCCGCGGTCAATTGCCGGTAGAGCGTGAGTCAGAGTTGACTTGATATGACGTTCACGTAATCGAATCAGTAACCGGCAGGTAGAACTTCTGTAAACTGCCTTCGGGTATCCTATGAAATGGAGTGATCATGCCATCATCGTTTCAACTGGAGACAATTGATTATGTTGTTTTTGTGATCGCGCTGCTGGGGGTAATGGCGGTTGGCATGATTGTCGGTCGCAAGGAAGAAACGGCGGAAGACTACTTTCTCGCTGGCCGTAAACTTCCGTGGTACGGGATTGCAGGATCGATATTCGGGAGTAATGTGAGTGCCAATCATCTGGTAGGAATGATGGGGATTGGGTTCAGTATTGGATTCGCGCAAAGTCATTTTGAGCTGGGGGCAATTGCAGCGTTACTCCTTTTGTGTTACGGGCTGCTTCCTGTTTACCGCAAATTAAACCTGTATACGCTGTCCGATTATCTCGGTAAACGTTTCGATGAGCGAAGTCGCATTGCTTACACATTGATAATGATCCTGATCATGGCTGTTGTGCAGATGGTTCCAGGGCTTTATATCGGATCACGTTCGATCTGCTTTCTGCTGGGAGGAGATGCTCTGGACGTGGTTGTCGGGTCTGATAGCAAGACACTGGTAAACGATAGCTACTATACGGTGTTTGTGATTGCACTCGGAGTCATATCGGCAACCTACACCATTCTGGGAGGTCTTAAAGCAGTGGTATGGACCGATGTAATCCAGTCTGTCCTCATGCTGATTTCCGGTATCGGTGTAGCGCTGGTCACTTTCATGGAATTCGGTGGCTGGGATGCAATGATGGTTGCAGATAAGAACGCAGGTATCGATGCCAAGATGCATCTTTACCTTCCGGTCGATCATCCGGAATTGCCCTGGACCGGTGCGCTGACCGGACTGATGTTCATGCATTGTTTTTACTGGGGCACCAATCAATTTATCGTGCAGCGCGCACTCGCAGCGCGAAGTGACCGAGAGGCGAGGATTGGAATCATTGCAGCTGGATACCTGAAGCTGTTGATACCGTTCTTTTCTATTGCCACGGGCGTAGCAGCCTTTTATCTGTTTCAGGAAAGTCCGGAATTTCAGGGACAGCGCATCGATCCTGATACAGCGTTCACCGTTCTTGTTAGTCACCTGATAGCACCTGGGTTTGTCGGACTGATTGCAGCAGGGTTAATAGGGGCGATTCTTTCCTCAATTGATTCGATGATGAATTCGACAGCTACTCTTTTCACCGTTGATATTTACAAGCAGCACCTGCAGCCGAAAGCTACGGAAAGAGAAATGATTTTTGTTGGTCGTGTAGTGATAGTCATTGCAATGATCGTGGCAATACTAATGGCGATCATGGTCATGGATCCTAACTCAGAACATAATTTCTTTCTTCAGATTGTCGATTACCAGAATTACCTTACTCCGGGGTTACTGGTGTCATTTATTCTGGGGATGTTCTGGAAACGTGGAACAGCTACCGCCTCTTTTATAACGATCCTCATGGGGGTTGTGTTTTCCGGTATCACGGTTATCGCGTATGACCAGTTTCTGGGTAGTGAAACGGCACTGTTGGGTGAAAAACTTAATTTTTTCCATCGTGTGGTTGTGGTTATCGGTCTTTGCGCAACCGTATTTGTAGGTGTCAGCTTAAGCGGGAAACAGGATATGAAAAAAAGCGTTAATACCTGGATGGAACTAAGTGATTCTGAGCCTGGGCGATTCGTGTATATCGGACGCCTTTTTTTGTTGTCAATAATGGTGTACGCCGTGATCGGAATTCTGATGGTCCAGGAAGTAGTTTCTCCACAGATGGCGGGCGGTTGGGCCGCGTCCTACACCATGGTCATTTTCGTCATCGATATTATCCGTACACAACGAAAGGGAAAAATTACTTCAATCGGATTGGGAGTGTTGTTGAGAGATGATCGCATTTACGCAGGCCTGTTATCATCGTGTACGATTTTTGTCATGTACCTGTTTTATTGATCTTCGAAGTGAGGCACGGATAAGAGACGCGGTATGAGAAGTTGTCGCTGTATCAGAAAGGCCAGTAAAGTTTTGATGACGTGGGAAGGGTGACAACGATGAGAGAAGTTCATTGTCACCACGATTATCAATGATGATGGTTTGTTGTTAGGAGGATCTGTGCTGTGATCGGGATTCTTTCTGACCGACCTTCGTGTACCAGTAGATTGCAAACGTAGCCAGCCAGTGATCCCCTCCATAATGACCGCTGAACAGGTAGTCCTGTCCATGTCGGGCGTGGAGTTCAGCTGCACGGAACAGTTGGTCTCGCCGGGAATCCGTCTCTATCAGATGTGTCGCAATACCCTGCAACGTCCATGCGCGGGAAAAATTCAGACCGGCCAGATGGACAAGTCTGCTATCGGTTATATCCGAAACCACCACTGGACTCAGGAAGGGAGAGTCCGGTGGCGTGGTCAGGTCTGGCAAAAAACGTGTAAGCCATGAAGCATAGGATTGTGGATTAAGAATGCGGCGTACACAGTCTGCTTCATTTAGTCCTGGTGAGAAAAAATCTTCTCCGGAGGGTTCATATCCAGTGGGATAGTTGTGGTCGCCCAGGTAGTATGTCTGGATGTTTCCTATAAGGCATGCTTCCAGGTCAGCATTCGATACAGCACGGGCGTAATCGATCATCTGGGCTAAAGCAAAGGCGGTGTCCGGATGAACCCCGCTACGAATAGCAAAATGCAAGCGAGGCAGGTAGCCCTCGATTAATGAACAGATACGTTGTTCCAGTGGTCGAAGGTTATCACGCCAAATCCTGCCCTCGGAGTCATCCCATTCGTGTAGTTCCTGCGTCAGTCGTAGCAGCCATGCCCAGCCATACATTCTTTCGAATGAACGGCGTTCCGGAGGAGTGAAATAAGCGGTTTCGATCGCGATATTGTCAGAGGTCAGGTGTGTTCGAAGCTGGTGGCGTATGCGTGGCTCAGAAGAGCAACCCGGGAATAGCCGTGTCAATCGAACAAGCATCCAGTGTCCGTGTACGGCACTATGCCAATCAAAACAACCGTAAAAAGCAGGATGTAATTCTTGGGGAGAATGCAGTGACTGAGGTCCCCTCAATACATGTGACGGTTGATTGGGATATTGACGGGATAAACCACTGAGGGCCACTTCTACAAAAGCTGTGATCTGGTCAGCAGTTAAACTCGTTTCGGGTAACGGAAGCTTGTGTTGCATGAGTTCGTAATGAAGTATTGGAACATTTCTAATGGTGAATCAGGTTGCATCAACAGCTGTTGCTATAACTCAGGCGTGTACTTGTGTAAAAATGACGAAAGAAAGTCACTGGTTATCCCGCGTAAGTTCGGAGGGTCTGTCATCCGAAAAACAGGAAAGTAAATCTGAGATTTATCTATGGCAAGCTAATGAAAGTGAGGCTGTGGTCGGCAGAAATGCCGTTATTCAAACAGATGACTATTTATCAACGTGATTTGGATACCAGCTTTTACAATCGGTCTTCAGTTGTCATAATTATCGGATCTGGGTGCGTCAACCTAGAGGAATCTCAGTAGGAAAGGCAGCATGCTGGTTGTGAATCACCTTTGACGAATCAGCGTTAATCCGGTCGTTGTTTATCAGTTCACATGTTTTACATGATTGGGATCCGGAATGAAACCAGTGGGTATCTTAACAGTTCTGTGGATCTGCCTTTTCATGCCTGCAACGTCCGAAGCAGATGATCAATCGGGTGTGAAAGGACCACTGACAGCTGGAGAATCACTCAAATATATTAAGGTCGCGCCTGGTTTGAGAGTGGACCTGGTAGCTTCGGAACCCCAGGTCATTGATCCGGTTGCAATCGCGTTTGACGAAAATGGGAATATGTGGGTCGTGGAAATGACCGATTACCCGAACGGACCAGTTGGTGGACAGCCGCCTCGATCACGTGTGCGGGTACTGGAAGATCGAAACCAGGATGGTGTTTTTGAGACAGCACGCACCTTTGTAGATCAATTACTGTATGCCACCGGGTTACAACTCTGGCAGGGTGGTGCGTTTATTACGCTCGCCGGTAAAGTGATCTACTGTCGTGATACGACTGGCGATGGAAAAGCGGATGTGAAAGAAACCTGGTTCACAGGTTTTGCAGAAGAAAATCAGCAATTACGGGCGAATCATCCTACGTTGGGGATGGACAATCGCATCTATATTGCAAACGGTTTACGAGGCGGAACCATAGTTGGAAGGAGTGGGCCCAACAGGCCAACTGCCGCTGCGGTATCCATTACGGGTAGTGACTTCCGCTTCGATCCACAGTCGGGCGACTACGATGCTGTAACCGGAGCCGGACAGTTCGGCCTCGCGTTTGATGACTTTGGCAATCGATTCGTATGCACGAACCGCAACGCAACCAAGCATATCGTTTTCAATCGGCGATATATCGAGCGGAATAAGTATTTCATCATTCCCAATGAGACGCATGATGTGTCTCCTCCGGGTCCGAACGCAGTTGTCTATCCGCTTTCCAGAAACTGGACTCACTACTCTGACCATGCCGGACAGATCACAGCGGCATGCGGAGTTCTTGTTAACCGTGATCAGGGATTAGGTGCTGACTATCGGGGAAATGTATTTGTCTGTGAACCACCGGGAAATCTGGTCCATCGACGAATTCTGATGCCTGATGGTGTTACCTTCCGGTCAGAACGCGCTCGGGATGGAGTGGAATTTCTAGCCAGCCCGGATGACTGGTTTCGTCCGGTTAACTTAACACTCGGACCTGACGGATCTCTTTATGTCGTAGATATGTATCGGGCTGTAATCGAACATCCACACTGGCTTCCGGAAGATCTTGCAGAAAAGCTTCCCCTGAATGCAGGGAACGACCGAGGACGTATTTATCGAATCTCCAAGTCAGAATCTAGTAGTCAGCGCGACTCTGAAACGAGAAGTCGTACGGGCGGACATCAGCTTGCGAATCGTTCGAATGGACAACTTGTATCCATTTTGGAGCATTCCAACAGTTGGTGGCGAGAGACCGCCGCACGGCTGATTTACGAACGTCAGGATACCAGTATCGTAGATCGGTTGGAAACACTGGCTGTTAAGGGAACACGAGCCGTGTCACGAATCCATGCCATTTGGGCGCTTGATGGTCTCGGCAAATTGACGAAACAGCATGTCTTGACGGCACTGATCGACTCCAATCCGCGTGTTCGTGAACATGCGGTGCGATTATCCGAACGCTATCTTGAGACATGTACGGAACTTCGTTCAAGGGTAATCCAGTTAGCTAGAGATTCCGATATGCGAGTGCGATGGCAGGTGGCACTTTCACTGGGCCAGGCTAGTTGTGAAACGTCAATCATGGACGCCTTACTAACCATTGCTCTACGTTCCGAGACAGATTCGTGGACTCGATCGGCGGTACTTAGTTCCGTTGGCAATCAAAGTGTCACCATGCTTCAGCGGACCCTCCGGCAAGAAGGGATTAGAGAGAACGGATTCGATAGTGGTCGGCATGAATTGGCTTTGGAACTCGCGAAAATGATAGGCAGAATGGGCGATATGAGAGCTACAGAGGAAATCATGCTTACACTGATTTCCAAGAGTGAGGAGTATCCAGAGGGTCTACTTCAGTCGTTGATGCTTGTTACCGAGATGGCAACAGGTGTCAGTGAGGGGCAGAGGGAGTTCTCTCTGGTTCTAGAAGAATGGCTAAATCGGGTGGATGACCGAAGCATTCAACTGGGTAGGTTTATAGAAATAGTCTCTAACCAAGCCAAAGATTTGGAAGCATCACCGGAAATCCGTCGAACATGTTTCCGATTTCTCGGTTTGATTGGTTTTGAAAGAGGTGGGCGAGTACTACTAGAGGTGGTAAGTGCTGATCCATCTCGGGCGTTGCGCAGTTTGGCCATAGGGCAGGTGAGCAGGTACCGTTCGGTAGAGATAGCACCTGTTCTGTTACAAGAGTTTGCTTCTCAGACACCTGCAATCCGCGGTGTGGTACTGGATGCGATGTTGGCTGTTCCCGAACGATGCAGAGTACTGCTTGCCGCTTTTGCGAATCAGGAAATAGCGTTGTCTGAGTTAAATCCTTCCGTGGTCCAGCGTCTGGTGGAACATCCGGAAGAAGCTATTCGGAAGCGTGCACAGCAACTACTGGCAGAGGTGATCCCAGAAAGCCGGCAAAAGGTACTTAGGGAATATTCAGGTGCCTTGTCTATTGAGGGAGATCCTTTGCTGGGTCGGAAGGTTTTTCAGGATAATTGTACGGATTGTCATCGAATTGGAACAATCGGTGTGGAGGTGGGGCCTTATATTGGTGACTTCCCGTTAAAACCCAATGTGCGGACGAATCCAGAAATGATTCTTGAGTCCATTCTTAATCCTAATCGTGCCATTGATGCCAATTACGTCAGCTATACCGTGGTAACAAATCGAGGTCAGGTTCATACAGGTATTGTGTCACAGGACACGACTGGAGCAGTGACACTACGTCAGGCAAAAGACAAGACGGTCACGATATTTCGCAGAGATATTGACGACATACGTTCCAATAAGATTTCTCTGATGCCGGAAGGTTTTGAACAGAAGATTTCTGTTGAGCAAATGTCCGATCTGATTGCTTTTCTACGTGACTGGAGGTTTCTGGATGGCATGGTTCCATTGGTATTGGAAGACCGGCAATGAAAACCTTTTATGATGTTCCGAAAATTGGTGGCCACCTGCCAATGAACGAAAGTTATCGGAGATATTGAATTGCGCAAAGTGAGGTTCCGTTCCCTTTAGGGATTATGCGTAGTATAGCCCAGGAAAGAGAGACCGATGAGCAAACTTCTACGTGCTGGTGTAGGGAGAGAGGTTATCACACCTCCGGTAGGAATCCGCATGTTTGGCTACACCGTACAGGACTGTGTATCCGAATCGGTCGAACGGGAACTGACAGCTACCGCATTGATTCTTACCGATGGTGAAAGCAAGGTTGCTCTGCTGGCCTGTGATCTCTTGATGATTCAAAGTCCACACGTGGATCGGATAAGACGGAAAATTGCCGACAACCTGGGCATTCAGGATGATCATGTGCTGATTAACACCAGTCATACACATTTGGGGCCGATGCTCCCGGGATGGCAGGAAGATTCAGAGGATCAGACAGAACTGCAACAACGGTATCTCAATCGTCTGGAGAAATCATTGGTTCGAGTTGCCGGGATGGCTGATCAGGATTTGCAGTCAGCACGTATCGGGTCGGGGGCTGGAAATGCGCCGATAGGAATCAATCGACGAGAAAGACTTGAGGACGGACGTGTGCTGATAGGGGAAAATGAAGCGGGATCTGTTGATCATGAAATTGGTGTGATTCGAGTGGATGACTTAAGCGGACGAACCCTTGCCACGGTCATGATCGCTGCCGCCCACACGATTGTTCTGGGACCCAGAACATCTCAGTTGTCGCCGGATTATGTAGGCCCGGCTCGTGAGATTGTAGAATCTGCAACCGGTGCACCGTCTCTTTTTATGCAGGGAGCTGCCGGAAATGTCAGCCCTAGATCTGGAATTGGAGGTGGTGGGGCAGAGCAATTCGAAGAGCTTCATCGAACCGGTGTGATGCTGGCAGGAGAAGTGATCAAAACCTGGTCACTGATTCGAACGCATAATCGTAAGGGAAAACGGCATATTGTTCAGTCTGTAGCTGCAATTACGATGCGAGAATATGAACCGCTTCCGGAAGCGTGTATAGACTATTTTCAGGTATTAAGTCGGTCTGAGCAACTGGCCATGGCTCCGGTTCCCATTAGGAATGATGCGGAAAAGGATCTGGAGCGATACCGGAAAGCTCTCGCACAGGCTCGCAGTTCAGGCAATGTGGGTGACATTCACGTTGCCAGTCGCCTGGTTCAATGGGCTCAACTGCTCCTTCGAACCATTGATCAGGGGGAACCCTTGTTTCGAGAACTTAAGTGCTGGGCACTTCGAATAAACGATATGGGAATTATTGCGGTCAATGGTGAACCATTTGCTGAACTGGCATTGGCTGTTAAGGCTGAGTCCCCTCTGACACATACCTTCTTTCTGGGATACAGTAACGGATGCCTTGGTTACCTGCCGACGCCAGAGGCGTTTGAGGAAGGGGGGATGGAGGTACGGGAGTCATTTCAGAACTACATGTTGCCGACCGCCTTTACCCCGAAGTGGGGTCCCCGGGTCATTGAGACATCAAAAGAATTACTTGCTATGCTGCACGGATGAGCAGACAGGTCTGTTGGTAAAACGGTTATTGGAACGCGGGGTGTCAATCATGTACCGTGTTGTTTGCCGCGAGATACAAATCAAGTACGTTACCTGCTGCATTGATAGAATATTGTGAAGAGGACGGTTACGGATTCGATTTTCTGGAGAAGGATCTAGTGGAAAGACACTGCTTCGGCGTCTTTGTCATGTTCGCTGTGTCTGTGTCCTCAACCTACGCGCAGTCCACTGGTCCGGATCCAGAATGGCGTGACTTTTTTGAACAAGAGATACGTCCCGTGCTGATTCAGCATTGCTATACGTGTCATTCTTCCGGAGCCGATCCAATTGAAAGTGGTTTACAGCTTGATTTTCGGGATGGCGTACTGAAAGGAGGACGCCGGGGGCCGGCTGTACTTCCTGGGAAGCCTGATGAAAGTATCTTGTTGAAAGCGATACAGTATGAGGAACTGGAGATGCCACCCTCGGGGCAATTACCCGCGCGAGTAATTGATAACTTCAGAAAGTGGATCCGGAAAGGCGCTGTGGATCCCAGAGAGACGCCTGTCACGGAGGATTCAGGTCGGATTGAGATTGATTACGATAAGGCGAGGGAATTCTGGTCATTCCGACCTTTGAGTGATCCCTCCATTCCGAAGGTAAACGGAGCGTCGATACAGAATCCGATTGATCGGTTTATTTTACTAAAACAGAGGACATCTGGTATTTCACGGAGTAAGACTGCTTCCGCGACTGTTCTGCTGCGCCGTGCTTATTTTGATCTGATTGGACTTCCTCCTGGTCGTGACATGGTTCTCGAGGTCCAGGAGGGTATGACGGACTCCCGCTACGAGACATTGGTTGACCAGTTGCTTGAGGATTTGCGATTTGGTGAGCACTGGGCACGTCACTGGCTTGATATCGCTCGATTTGCCGAGAGTAGTGGGTTTGAGCAGGATCAACCTCGTCCGGATGCGTGGCCGTATCGTGACTTTGTCATTCAGGCGTTCAATGAAGATATGCCCTACGATGAGTTCATTCGTTTACAGCTGGCAGGGGATCAGATCCATCCAGAAGACATGCAGGCGAACGTTGCAACGGGTTTTCTAGTGGCAGGTGTTGAAAATCTAATTCAAAGTCGTAAAGAGTTTGAGCGTGAACGTTATGATAAATTGGATGATTTTGTAAGTACTGTTGGGACAGGTATGCTGGGTCTGACGATCGGTTGCAGTCGTTGTCACGATCACAAATACGATCCAATTACACAACGAGACTACTATCATTTTGCAGCGGCATTTCGAGCAACGATCAGTGCCACACGGGAGTTCAAAAATGGTGACCGAATCACGAAATCCTATGTTGCTCAAGAGTCTGCTGAAGACAGGATCCGGATGGTTACAGTAAGTGAGCCGTCCTTTGAAGATTTGCCCACTATCCCGGCAGAAGTCCATTTTCTGATCAGAGGGGATGTTAACAATAAACGGGAAGTTGTACAGACAGGGTTTCCTGTAATTCTTAATCCTCAACCAGCTTCACTGCAGTCGGCCGGACGGTTAGAGTTGGCGGAGTGGATTACCAATACGCAATCCGGAGCGGGGCATTTGCTGGCACGTGTTATTGTGAATCGGCTGTGGCATCATTATTTTGGACGTGGCATTGTATCGACTCCAAGTGACTTCGGAACACGAGGGGCGTTACCGACACATCCTGATCTGCTTGACTGGTTAGCGGGAGAGTTGATTCGAAATGAGTGGCGTCTGAAAACGATACACAAGTTGATCGTAATGAGTGCCACGTATCGGCAGGCGTTTCGTACTCGGACAGAAAACGAAGTTCGCGAGGGAGGTGGTAAACCAGATCCGGTGAATTCCTTGTTCTGGAAAAGGGAGCCACGTCGAATCGCAGCGGAGGCTATTCGAGATAGTCTGTTGAGTGTAAGTGGTCGTTTGGAATCGACGATGTATGGTCCTGGTACACCGGACCAGAACAGCCTGCGTCGAAGTGTTTACCTGACTGTTCGCCGCAGCCAGTTAATTCCGGTGTTGCAACTGTTTGACGCTCCAGATGCTGTCCAGGGTTTAGGCGCTCGCCAGAGCACCACCACGGCTCCCCAGTCACTCATGATGCTGAACAATCCTTTCGTGCTCGCCTGTGTACAGTCGTTACGCTCACGTGTAGAGAGCATTCCACACCGTTCGAATGAAGAGTTTATCAGGAATGGATTCCTTCTGGTTCTGGGACGTGTAGAAACGGCAGAGGAACGAGAGATCGCTCTTCGCGTTGTGGGTAACGGAGAGAAAGATCAGAAACAGGACTTTTGCCAGATGCTGGTCTGTTTGAACGAGTTTTTTTACATTGAATAGAAGGATTCGTGCTGGGGATTTGGAGCACCTTTTTTTCATCAGTCAAATTGCGAGAGCTGACCGCCATGGTTTCTTTGTCACGCAGACAATTACTGAATCGAACGGGAATGGGACTGGGGGCTATTGCGATGGCATCACTGGGAACTCCCGGGCGTTGCTTCGCAGAGTCCCCATCGTATGATCCACTTCATCCACTTCAGACACGAGACACGCATTTTCCAGCGGTTGCTAAACAGGTGATATGGATCGTTCTGAACGGAGGTCCGAGTCAGGTCGATACGTGGGACTACAAACCGGAACTTCAGAAGCGTGCCGGGCAGGAATTGGCTGGCGCTGATCCTCGTACCGGATTCTTCAAAACAAGCGGAAAAATTCTGGGCTCACCGTTTTCTTTCAGGCAGACCGGTGACAGTGGTACCTGGGTTCCGGAGATCTTCCCATTTCTCAGTAAGCAAGTCGATAAAATGGCTTTTGTTCATTCCTGCTACACGAAGTCCAACAATCACAGCCCAGCGCTTTTTGAAATGAATACAGGAATGAATCGCATGGGTTTTCCGTGTGTGGGATCGTGGCTCAGTTACGGACTGGGTTCGGAAAATGATAACCTACCCGGATTTGTTGTGATGACCGATGCGAAAGGCAGGGGGCTGCCGAAAAATTCAGCGCAAAACTGGGGTGCGGGATTTTTGCCGAGCGTTTTTCAAGGGACACGCATCAAAGATGAGGGAGCACCCATTGACGATTTGGTGCCGATTTCCGGCATGACTTTTAAACGCCAGCGGAGAGTGTTAGACAGTATCCAGCTACTGAATCAGCGTCATCTGGATCGTTTTCAGGAGCAAGCGGATCTGCGAGCCAGAATGGCCTCACTCGAGCTGGCTTTTCGCATGCAGATGACTGCTCCGGAAGTACTGTCGATTAGCAATGAGCCGCATCACATCAATCGTTTGTATGGGCTGGACGATGGGTTTTCTGGTCCATTCGGACGGCAGTGTCTGATTGCCAGTAAGCTTGTGCAGTCAGGAGTAAGATTTGTCCAGCTGTACAGTGGTGGAAGCGGTAATGAACAGAGCTGGGATGGCCATCTGAATATCGAAGAGAATCATCGAAACTTTGCCAGGGAAACGGATCAGGGTATTGCTGCGTTAGTCACCGATCTGGAACAGCGGGGACTGTTGGAAACAACACTCATCGTTTGTGGTGGAGAATTTGGGCGGACTTCTGATGGCCAGGGTGGAACCAAGGGTAGAGACCATAATCCCCATGCGTTTACCACCTGGTTTATGGGGGCTGGTATCCGGGGGGGAGTACACTATGGGAAAACGGATGAATTTGGGTACAAGGCAGTAGAAGAGAGACGTCACATTCACGATCTACATGCCACAATACTACATCTCTGTGGCATGAATCATGAAGATCTTACCTACCGATTCAACGGTCGTGATTTTCGGTTGACCGATGTGGAAGGCGAGGTAATCGATTCCATTCTTGCTTGAGTTGCGATTTTAGAGGTTAGCGACCCCAAATTCTGGACGATAGCTGCGACGCAACAGCGCATTGGCCTCAGCCAAATTGGTTACCTGTCCTTTGCTTGCATCCCATTGCAGCGTGGTGTCTGGAAATCGGTTAGCGACCACGCCCAGCAATAACGATTCGGTCAGTGGACCTGCGTAATCAAATCCGGCATTGGTATGGCCTTTGCCCAGGCATGCGTCGACCCACTGATGGTAGTGATTGATGTTCGAAACAACGGGGGGTTTGAAGTTCTTGAATTTGTCTTCGGGAATCAGCTGGGCTTCGCCCACGTGGGGTAAGAGCATGATGCCGTCTTCGCCAGTGAATAGCGAGCCTTGCGAAGGTAGTGGGAAGTCTTTTGGTAGGCCCACTTTTTCAGGAAGAGGCGGGGCATCCGCACCGTCATACCATGTCCAGAGCAGTGAATCAGTAGTGAAGCGTGTTCCGGGAAATGCGTACTGGACGCGGTTTTTTTCAGGGTGTCCTACTGATGTGGGTATGCGACAGTTGGTCTTCACCCAAAGTGGGTCTGTCAGTTCCAAAGCCGCGTAGGGTGTATCAAAAATGTGGACACCCATGTCGCCCAGAGTTCCCGTTCCGAAATCAATCAACTTTCGCCATTGTGCGGGATGATAGACCCCAGGTACGAATGGACGCATAGTTGCACTTCCAATCCAGAGATCCCAATCGATGTTTTCTGGTGGTGTGGTGACATTGGTAAAATCGACACCATCATAACCCCAGTTTTTACTTGACCATGCGTGTACCTGGCTCACGGCACCAATGGTTCCCTGTTGGATGATCTCGACGGCACGACGATAGGTCTGGCTGGAGTGAACCTGGATACCCATTTGTGTCGGGACACCGGCATGGGCCGCTCTAATGCGCAACTGTCTGGCTTCATAAACGTCGTGTGTCAGAGGTTTTTGGCAGTAGACCGGTTTTCCTGCGTTCAGAGCAGTCATGGCTGCAGGGGCATGGGTGTGGTCGGGAGTGGACACTACCACGGCATCAATGTTGTCCGTACGTTGTGCCATCATTTCACGAAAATCGGAGTACCTTTCGGCGTTTGGATAATCTCGATGTGCCGCGTCCAGACGCGTCTGATCGATATCACAAAGAGCCGCGACTTCAACACGCGGATGGGATGCAATGGATCGGAGGTCCGCGCCTCCCATGCCGCCAACGCCAATGTGCGCGGTGCGCAACCTGCTGTTGGGGGCGGAGGAGAGTAGCCCGGAGGGAAGCAGCGTGAAGGCTGTGGCAGTTGTGGTGGTTTTCAAAAACTGCCGTCGGGGAAGAACTGTGATCATGGAGGGTGATCTCCCGATATGGGGTATAAGCAGGTTGCCTCGACATCGATAACGGTGATAGTAACACAAACATCGGAAGAACCCATGCGGTATCAATAACTTTATTCATTGCTTTTCTGAAGTTAATAATTCGATGGTATCGACTCGGACCTTGTGGATTTGCGTAGTACAATGTTCGCGGTGTATCACGTTTTGAAAGCCTGGTTCCATAGAATTAAGAATCGAGGAAAGTTCATGTCGGTCAGTCAATCCATTCTCGAATCGTATCTCGCACAGCGGCCGGAATCGATTCGGTATTATGATCGTGCCTGCAGGGCGATGGCCGGTGGTGTTGGGCATGACCTGCGTCATCTGGAGCCGGTGCCTTTATACATCAAACATGGCAAAGCTGGCCGCAAATGGGATGTCGACAATAACGAATATGTCGATTTTCTACTGGGAAACGGAGCACTGCTGATGGGACATGCCCCGCCAGATATCGTGGAAGCCATAGCGGAGGCGTTACGTAGTGGTACCCATTTTGGTAATGACCATCCGTTACATATCGAATGGGCTGAGCGGGTCCAGCAATTGATTCCCTCCGCCGAGCGAGTACGTTTTGTCAACTCGGGAACAGAGGCAACACAATTGGCACTGCGGATCGCGCGTGCATTCAGTGGCCGGAGTAGAATATTGCGGTTTGAGGGACATTTTCACGGATGGCACGATGGTGTTATTCATGGGTTTCAACCCCCCTTTGATGCGGATGGCTCACGTGGCGTGCCATTGAGTGTGAGGGAACAGATGGTCATGATACCTGACAATGATCTGAATCTGCTTGATGATACGCTTGCTGGCGATCCGGATATCGCCGCCGCCATTCTGGAACCTTCCGGGGCATCCTGGGGCAGGGTTCCCCTGACCGCTGGTTTTCTGGAAGGCCTTCGGGAAATTACCAGTCGTCGCGATGTGCTGTTGATATTCGACGAAGTGGTTACCGGATTTCGGTTCAGTCCCGGTGGAGCACAAGGTCTCTATGGTGTGACGCCGGACATTTCCTGTCTAGCCAAAGTTCTTGCAGGGGGTATGCCAGGTGGTGCGGTAGTGGGCCGGCAGGACATTATGGCTCTTTTTGATATGACGGGTGATAGTCATCACGACCGCCATGAGCGGGTAACTCATCAAGGAACATTCAATGGTGCCCCACTGTCTGCAGCGGCCGGTATTGCTTTACTGAAGCAAGTGGCAACCGGTGAACCGATAGAGCGAGCCAATGCCATGTCCAGATTGCTTCATGATTGCTGGGAAGAGGTTTTGGACCGACATGCCATTGCCGGGTATGTTTACGGGCCCTGTTCCACGTTTCATGTTTATTTTGAAACAGACCACGAACGTGTGAAAGGTGTGTCGCGACGAGAAGATCTGGAAACGACAGATCCTCTGCTGCTGAAGGGAATGCCGCCTGAGCTTATTACCAGTTATCAGCAGCATCTGAGGTACCACGGTGTGGATTTGATGAGTTCCACCGGCGGTGTCTTGTCTGCTGCCCATACCCGGGAAGATATCCTGCAGGCGACCGAAGCATTTGAAGAAACCATTCTGGTTCTGCTGGATGAGGAACGTATCCTGCGAATCTAACGAGACAATGATTACCTGGGAATAAAACGGTGACTGGGAAACCGGTTTCAAAGATCCTCTGATCGTAGATCCCTGGGAAGAACGGTTTCGAGACCGTCCTTGCCATGCCTGTCGGCTGTCAGAAGCAAAGGACCGGCTGCTTTGATGCATTTTATGGAGAGCATCGTTGGAATGGCAGCGTCGCCTACGCGTTGTTTGATCAGGTGCTGAGGAAGCGATAATGAAAAAATGGTCCAGTTGGGGTACTGGTTGAGTTGTTCCGATCCTAAAGGGTGCGATGACGGTCTTTGGTCGTCCTGCTCTTGTGGAGTCACTTTTCTTATGATCTGCTGGCAGGGCTAGAGTTGCTGTAACAGTTCTCTCACTTGTTGCTCATAGATGGCCTGCCATTCCGGCGCCAGTAAACACTCGCTGTCCTCCTGCGCTCTTCCAACATTACGTAACTGTTCTGCAGTAGGTGAATAATAGAGGTATCCATTGGTATATCCGGAAACGAAAGTTAGCGGGTGGGGCGACATGTCTTTGATGCCCAGGCCTATTTGCACCGTTAATTCACCTGGAAAAGTAACGAGTACAAAATCCCCAATTCTCATGGCTATCAGTTCCGCTGATATGGTTCTGCTGCCAGCATTTGAATTGGTCTGGTGATGTTTGCGCAGCAACGCAAGATTGGTTCGCAATCGAGTGAGCTTTTCCATCGTGTAGATGTTCTGGATGTAACGAGCGAGATGGCTGCGGTTCTGATTGTCGTGGTGGAGTAAATCGTCCCGGCCGAGGGCTTTGTCATGAAGGTAACTGCCGATGTCAAAAGAGGGATACTCAGGGGAGATGTTGTGCTTTGCAGACAAAATGAGAAAGGTTTTCAAATTGAGGAATGTCCCTTTCAAAGAATGCAGTAACACTTGTTGCTGTGTCTCCAGTTCCTGGATACGCTGTCCCAGATCCGCTCTCGGAAGTTCAATCACTTGATTGAGTACGTTCAGTCTGTCATCTTTCCGGGGAGTGATCTGACGTAAGGCTTTCAATGTGCTGAGACCGAGCATATTGCCAAGAGGTTCTGCATGACGGGGATGGTTGACATCCTTATAAAAGATCGGATTAATATCACCTGCGCAGCCTTGCAGAAACAGGGCAATGGTATCTTTGCTCATGTTATCTTCGATGACTTGTGACGCAAATCCCGTTATGTCTGCTGTGTTCCCGCCATTGGGTACACTTTGAATCGGATGGCATGCAAACTGATAAACAACAGCCAGCGTGGCTCCATCCATCCGATTGAGCTTGAGCACACCAATTTCCGGATCGACCGGGCCAATCTCAGCGATTTCTTGGTCGGGCGGTAGAGAATAGGCCTGACGAACATCAAGTTCCGTACCATTCTTTAATCGTAGGCGGCGGTTTTCCATGATGCGGTCTTCATGGCCGATACCCGATCCTATGGTTACCGGAACCAGATTATTAAATGCCTGTTGGACTGCCTGGTAAGTGCGATCTTCGATATCTTCACAAACCCTGCCATGACAATGGCTGGCGTTGATCAGTACATGTGTGGGTTTGATTTGGAAGGTGTGATGGAGTCTTGAGCGTACGTTACTGAGAAAATCGTTTCGAATAGATCCTATTTCCGCGATAGCGACGGCGTCGACTGTGATGATGACGGCTGTCTGGTATCGATTTTTCAGCAGGAGTGCTTTGACATAGAGGCGGTCATTTACCGGCCCGGCTTCAAGATGAGTGATATCTACTTTTGCGACTCCGGCCTGCAGGGAGTCCGCCCGACTTTCAGATGATTGTGAGACAACAAAGGCCAGGGCAAGTATCCAAAGGATGACTGCAGTCTTCGTTTTATTCGATGCTGTGGCGGTTACAGGAAGTGGCGTGAGGGCGTGTTGTTTGCAGGATACAGATGTATTGGTCATGAGTCGTACTTTCTGCCGATATGGAGTACTAGGGGCATAGCTACAGCGCGTGTAATTCACTGTACTTAGGCCAGTTGGCGTCTTAAAGGCTCACGCAGGTTGACTGTTCATCATTTGGCGAGCAATTCGATCGTGTCTGCGACCAGATGCCAGTAGACGACATCTTCAGCGAAAGAGGATGTTTCCAGCGCCGGAACTGGATAGTCAGGGATCTTGAGAACGGCGTTATACTGTGCAAATTTCAGATCGATGTAGATACGGTTGTCGTCCTGAGGTAACTGGTCGAAGGATGTGTAATGTCGGAGTTCGCCGACTTCACCATATAGTGCCGGTGTAGGTGGCTGGTCCTGTACCAGAGTGAAGCACAGGATCTGTCTGGCACCGGCTTTAGTCACCGTGTCTGCCAGACGTGGAGGGTACCAGTTATAGCCAACAAAAAGAGCGACATCGTTAGGTTTGATAACCGATCCCAGTTGGGGGTAGTAAGCATTACCTTCACTGAAAACACGAAAAAGTCCTGGATCACCGGGCAATCCCTCAGGAGCCAGTCCATGTATTAGTAAGGCAAAGGACTGTTGTTTGGAACGGGCCGCCTCGGCCAGCCAGTGGGCTGCCTTACGGAACTGTTTACGCTGGCTTGGTACGATGCTCGCTACAATTCGATTGAGATGATTGAGATAAGTGTTGCCAAACACACCTGACGGGACTGGAGTGACATTAAAGGCAGGAATAAACTTATAGGAATACAAAAGCGGAAGGTTCCATATTTGGGGACTTTCATAAGTAACGGAGAGAAGGATGCCCGGCATTTTACCGAGACGCATGAAGGCACTGATTAGTTCCGCTTCGAAGGTCCATAGGTACAGTCGGTTGGCGATGCTCCTTCCGGAACAGATCTTATCAGGCCATCCGGGTATATCGATAATACCTCCGTCCGGAACGTCATGTGTGATCAGCAGGAGGTTTGCGGGTTGGCCCAGGGTTTGGGTCAGAGTTCGTGCGCTCTTGCGAGATCCGAAAAACACTACCAGAGCCTTATTTGATATCAGATGTCTGACCGTTTCCGTGAGATGCTTTTTTTCTTCGAGCTCATTTTCAAATCCAACCAGGACGACATCCTTGCTGCCTGCCTGATTAACCGTGAAATGTTTAACGAAGTCTTTAGTTCGGTAGTAAGGGACCTGATCTTCCGGGGAATCGAGTGTGGGAAAACCGGCGGCCTGGTCGTCGGGGACATACTGTCGGGAAAATGCGATCCCGCCGGCTCGCCAGACTGGTTCCAGAGCAAAACTCTGATCCCCTGCTGAGAGCAGTTCCCCGCCTTGATGTACGATGCGTTCCGCTGCAAGCTCTGCCGCTTTAGTAATGCTGTTTAATGCCTGTCGTGTGTTCTGAATTTCCTCTAAAACAAAATTCACAAACTGGTCGCCAGCCTGTTTTACCGGGATACTCCTTGCTGAAGGGACTTCCGGAACTGGTACCGCTTTGACGCATCGGAAGCCGGTATAAAGGTTAAGGTTATCCTGCGCGGCTGACTCGCGATCGGCGCTTCGAATGTGTAATGCGACATTTGCCCAGGAGCCGCCGCGGCGGGCACGGTGGCCAGGCTTACTGGCCGATTCCGGATTCAGTTCCGGATAGGGAGACTGGAGTTCTGTGCACCATTCCCAGGCGTTTCCGGCCATGTCGTGGAGTCCGAAAGGGCTGATCCCCTCCGGAAACGATCCGACGGGCAGTGTCCCCGGCAACTGAGAGGCACCCAGTCCCTTGTACCAGAGATTCCATGCTTCAGCACTTTGAAGGTCTTTTCCTGCATGGAGTGACGCGTTATTGGACAAGTGACGTTTCCAACCATTACCCCAGGGGTAGGCCGGGCTGGGCTGTCCATCGGGAGGGGTTGCGCCACGAGCGGCGTATTCCCATTGTTCTTCAGTTGGCAATCTTGTTCCTGCCCATCTGCAGTAGGCCTGTGCATCGTCCCAACTGACTTCAACGACCGGGTGTCGGCCTTTTCCTTTCGGAAAAGCCGGTCCCGTCCAATGTGGGGGCGAACGATGGCCGCTGGCGTCAAGAAATCGCTTATATTGCAGGTTAGTGACTTCGTACTGATAAATATAAAAGGAATCAACATGTCGTTTGTGTTGCGGTTGTTCATCGAGTGTGTACTTCTTCCAGTCGCTCGGTAGTCCGGTATCCTTAAATTGCGCATCGATTTGCTCCTGAGTGGTTCCCATGAAGAAGCTTCCTGATGGAATTCGGATCATGGTCGCACCGTCTTTGATATTGCGCGAAACTGGTTCTCCAGGTATCTGTGCCTGTGTCAGAGTCGATCCGATTGCTATCAGATACAACGCACAAACATGATAAAGTGAAAGTCTGCATATGGGGGTGTTCATGGGTATTCCAATGAGAGTGAATCGTGAATCACGTGTCTACACCCCGGTAATGAGGTGTCCGGATTAAGTACTAGGCTATAAAGAGAGCAGCGACCGCTCAATGAGTGTAGCGTATCTTTTCGGTGGTCTCCAGCACATGGGCTGCTAAGAGAAGGGCACGCTGTCAGACATGACCGGTTACAGAGAAATATTTGCAGTGCCCCTATGTGATCATGCAATGAGGAGGGAGGAGCTGTGGGCGATTATCAACGAGGGTATCAGCAGTTTGAACAGATGGTGGGACCGGACCAAATGGAGAATCTGGTCAAGCGATTCCGAGCCGTCTGTCCCGATTTTGAAAAGGAAGTTATTTCTGTTGTGGGGGGGCGAGTCTGGGCTCGGGGAGGGTTGGATCTGAAGACACGTTCCCTGTGCAGCATTTGCGTGCTGGCTGCCCTCGGACGCGATCAGGCATTGAAATTGAATCTGCAAATGGCCATCAATAACGGAGCTTCTTCAGAAGAGATATTTGAAGCCTTGTTGCAGGTTGCTGTCTATGCAGGATATCCGGCAGCGTGGGATGCACTGGCACAGCTGGAAGTTGTTCTGGTAGAAAAAAATGAAGTGTGATCGGATCGGCTGTCCCGTTGGTAACGGTACGAATAATCATTGCGGGTAAGCGGCAAGGGTGTTCGCAAAATCTCTTGCCGCCCCAAAAAGAAAATGGGTCGACTCCGGAGTCGGCACGGTCTAAATGAACCTTGCTACTGGAGGGATACAGAATCAAGTTTCGTGGTCGTCTTCGTCAGTCAAAAGGTCGCTCTGATTGTCAACAGTCACAATATCGCTTCCGTCTCCCTGGTTGGTCACCGTGGGTGTGAACGATCCCACACAGATGTCCCTGCTGGAAAACGTAGTGTAGGTAGAATCGTCACCCGGTGTCCGAGGGTTGTCCCGTGATTCTGAAACATCAACCACACCGGCGGCACTTAACGACACGCTGTCGTCGGCAGAAGCACCTGTTACGGTTGAGTCACCGGTAAAGTCACCACCAAATAAGACATAAGACTCGCCCTTTTTGCTGTTGGCGCCAGGTGCGCCGATGATGATGTCATCGTAACCATCACCGTTTACGTCACCGGCACGGTCTGCCGAAAATCCGGCCCAGTCGTCCTTGTCGATGCCTTCGATTGCAAAACCTTCCTTGTCGGTCAGGGAATCGAGATCTTTACTGGCGGTGTAGCCGCTTTTCTTGCCGAAGATGACATACGTGGTTCCGGCATTACTGCGCCCATCCGGGTCAGCGTAAGGGGCTCCTACGAGCAGATCATCGTAGCCGTCTCCGTTGATGTCACCCGCGGTGCTGACAGAACGCCCTGACTGGTCACCCGAAGAAGCTCCGTCCAGGCGAAAACCGTTGGATCCATTCAGTTTGGCGATGTCCATTTCTGCCGAAAAGCTGCCTGATTTACCGAAGATGACATATGATTCACCGGAGTTACCTCCTCCGGCGTCACCCTGACGAGCACCGATGATGATGTCGTCATAGCCGTCGCCGTTAATATCGCCGGCAGTGCTAAGGGTGCCACCCGAAAGATCGGCAGAGTCGATTCCTGACATGAGAAATCCGTCACTGCCGTTTAGATCTTTTGTTTCGGTTGTCCCTTCCATTTTGGATTTGGAGCCACCAAAGACAACCCATGTTTTGCCCGAGTCCCAATTAAGGCCGGATCCGTCATTATCCCCGTCGTACCAGGCTCCACCAAAGAGGAGATCGTCGTAGCCATCACCATTCATGTCACCGGCGGTGTTAACCGTCATACCATCCCATACATGGGAAGCGCCGGTTTCCACGAAAAACCCAATGTTCACTCCTACCAGATCTTTAAGGGCCGGTTTGGAATCCGGGCTGTTTTTCCCCCAGTATGCATATTGACGATCAGAGAACGAGGCGCCGATGAGTAGGTCATCATAGCCATCCGCATCGATATCACCAGCAGTCGCTACCGAGACACCGGAATAATCATTCTCATCCTCACCCGCGAATGTAATGCCATCATTGCCAAGGTCTTTCAGCTTGACGTTTGATTTATAACCACTCTTCTTTCCGTAAAACACGTACGTTTCACCCGCATTTTCTGCCGAAGAAACGTCATCTGATTCAGCAAGTCGTGCACCGATAACTACGTCGTCGTAACCATCCTTGTCAATGTCTCCTGCCGAGTTTACAGAAAGTCCGGATAGGTCACCCGAATCTATTCCTGCCAGTGAAAAACCGGTTTTCCCGTTGAGGCTCGACAGTCTCATATAGCGTGACCAGCTTCGCTTGCCGAATACGACATAGGATTCACCCGTTTCGCCGTCAGCCTGAGGGGCACCAATAATGACGTCGTCGTATCCGTCTTTGTTCAGGTCACCGGCATTGCTGACCGAATAGCCGGATTCACCCTTGGAACTGGAACCGTCGAGTCGAAAGCCGTCTTTACCGTTGAGATCTTTGAGGAAAAAGACAGCGGATCCGGAATACTCGGCATCAATCGATGAAGAAAGGACCAGTTCGGCATCACCTTGAACGTACTTTTTCTGACTTCCGGATACCCCGCTGAGTACTCGTGACCATCCGGTTCCAAGGGTGGCTTCATCGCCCGAATCACCAATGACCTGTAAGGTGTCGGTCGTATCACTGGCATCAAGTACCGCATCTTTATCCAGTTCAATCGTATTGTCACCGGTTCCGGTGATATCAATCGTCTCAATACCAGTTAGCGTACTGCCTGATTTACTTTTAGCATTGAGTGTCCATCCTTCACCACCGAGAGTCAGCTTGTCACTGCCGTCGCCCCCTTCAACGCCACTGAAACTACCGCTACTCAGGGTAATTTTGTCATTACCCGCGCCCCCGTCTACCGAATCACTCTCACCGGTGCCACCGACAATCGTATCGTTGCCGGCACCGCCATTCATCGTAGCACTACCCGAGAAAACAATCGTACTGTCGTCCAGTGGGTTGGTGCCTGCTCCCAGGATCTCATCTTTCCCGTCACCACCGTCTGCTATCTTGTTCTCTTTACCCAGTAGCAGTATCAGGTCGTTACCGCCTTCTCCATAGAGCTCATCACTGTTACCCGATCCACCGTCCAGGGTATCGACCCCGTCACCTGCCCAGATCGAGTCTCTCGCGCCACCGCCAAATAAGTATTCGGTATTCGGGCCACCGTAGAGCTTGTCCTTACCACCACCCCCGTAACCGTTCAGTTCCGTGATACCCGCTGCTGAATAATCGGACGCATCCAGTTCACGGAAATCAATCCCATCATTACCACCAAACCCGGCTACATGAACGCGCTCCGCGCCACTGACCGATTCGGTTTCGATTACGGTTCCATCGGCTGCTTTATGCACAGCTTTGAGTACCGAGTCACCATCGTTCCAGTCCA
>CAXEIY010000209.1:0-2617 GCA_963996245.1 uncultured Planctomycetia bacterium
TTGATTCTTTTATTTACTATAAAAAACGGTAAATATCCAAAAAAAATAATTTAGGAGAAGATGATGGAGACAGTCAGTTTTTCAAAAATGGAGGACGGTACAGCTGAAGAATATGCTTTCCTCGAAACACTTTACACGAAATGCAGTCATGATCTGCCGGATCGCGTTATGGGTTTTCTCAAGCAAATGCAAGGGGATCGGCTTGGTTATCAAATAGATCGCTATGATCATTCTCTGCAATCAGCGACACGGGCAGAGAGAGATGGAGCAGATGAAGAAACCATTGTTTGCGCTTTACTCCATGATATCGGTGATGTTTTATCTCCGGACAATCATAGCCAGGTAGTTGCAGCTATTCTTCAACCTTTCATCAGCGAACGGAATTTTTGGATACTAAAACATCATGGTTTATTTCAAGGTTACTACTATTTTCATCACATCAATAAAGACCGTAACATACGAGAAAAATTCAAGGATCACCAGTTTTATCAAGCTTGTGTTGATTTCTGTTTCAAATGGGATCAATGTTCTTTTGACCCGAATTACGACAACCTACCATTAGAGCATTTTGAACCAATGGTTAGGCGTGTTATGAGCGAGCCATGGACCCACTTCGATTAATTTTGGGAAATAGAATCAGTGGAAAGGAAGAATATGGGGCAACAGCTTAGTCACTCCGATCAGGAACAATATCAAAGAGATGGTTTTTTCTTTCCTCTCCGTATATTTTCTTCTAAAAAAGCTGAAAATCACAGAAAACGGTTAGAAAAATTGGAAGTGCTGCATGGATCAATGCACTACAAAGTAAAACCTTATTTGCTAATGAAATCCGCTGCAGAGATAGCAAAAAATCAAGTCTTGCTAGATGCAGTAGAATGTATTTTAGGCCCGGACATTATGCTTTGGGACTCTGCTTATGTAATCAAAGAACCAGACAACACCAAGTATGTTTCCTGGCATCAGGATTTGACATATTGGGGGTTGGACAGTGATGAATTAGTGACGGCATGGGTTGCACTTTCATCTGTGACTACTCAAAATGGTTGTATGAAAATGTTACCCGGATCACATAACAAAGGTAAAAAAAATCATCGAAGTACGTATAACAAAGATAATATACTACATCGTGGACAGGAATTAATTGCTGAAATTGAAGATGAACAAACCGTAAGTGTAGAACTTGAGGCCGGTGAGGTATCATTACATCATGGCTGGGTGGCTCATGCCTCCCAGCCGAATTTTTCAAAGGAGCGGCGAATTGGCCTAACTCTGCAATATATTGCTCCATCTGTTAGACAGAAGAACACAGATAGTGAGTCTGCTGTTTTAGTACGGGGGCAAGACCGTTATGGGAATTTCCGTTCGGAATCATTCTGTAAAGAAGATTTTGCGCCCGAGATGATCAGTTTGCAGGCGGAAATGGAACGTCTTAAACACGAGGTTTATGACACCAAAAGTTCAGAGAAAAATTGATCCAAAACCACATCATCCGTAAAAGATCTAGAATATATTATGTGGTTAACAAATGTTGTCATACATTTTAAGAAATTAAACACATTTAATAGATATCTATCCTTATTTACTGAGTTTTACTGAGCTCTTGATACTATATTTCGATGAAAAAAAACGAATATTTCCCACTACTATTTTCACCAATCGAAATTCGTGGACGCTCACTTCGTAACCGTATTGTTTTTGGTGCACACACGACCAACATGTCAGAGCAGGGGCTACCCGGAAAAAGGCATCTTGCTTATTATCGTGAAAGGGCAAAGGGCGGTGCGGCAATGATAGTCATTGAACCAATGCCTGTGCATCCCGCAGCGGTTTTGACACGTGGAAATTTTAGAAACAACACAGATGAAGTAATTCCACACTTTAGGAAAATCACAGATGCAGTCCATGATGAAGATGCCTTGATTCTTCAGCAACTTTATCACATAGGACAACATGGTGATTCGGACAATTCATTTCACGCCAACTGGTCACCTTCCGGGATGCCTAGTTACCACGACTCGGATGGCAGTCACAGAATGCTCGAAACAGAAATTGAAGAAACCATTGAAGGTTTTGTAAAGACAGCCATAAGATGCAAAGAGGCAGGTTTTGACGGTGTTGAAGTTTGGGCAGCTTATCACTGCATCGTTGATCAGTTCTGGACACCATGGTCAAATCGTCGTACTGACCGCTGGGGAGGTTCGCTTGAAAATAGGACTCGATTTTCAAGGGAAATTATCACACGTATCCGTAAAAAATGCGGTGAGGATTTTATTGTTGGAATTGCGGTTAATGATGAACCTGATTTTGAGGTAGCACTCCAGCGTGAATCGATTGCAGAAATTGTTGCCTGCCATGACAAAGATCATCTACTTGATTATGTAACCTGTGGTACCGGAAGCTATTTCGACTTCCACAAACTGATGCCTACATTTCTCTATCCTGAACGTTTAGGAGTAGATTTAGCAGAGGTTTTGAAACTTGCTGTTTCAAATGCTTTAGTTATCGCAGAAAGTCATATCAGGACTCCGGAAAATGCAGAAGCTGTTCTTACTGCTAAGCAGGCAGATTTGGTTTCCATTGTACGCGGACAAATCGCTGACCCGCATTTGTCGAACAA
>CAXEIY010000210.1:0-61704 GCA_963996245.1 uncultured Planctomycetia bacterium
AATGACGATCGCCCAGGCAGACCAGTTTTCCCTCTTGTCACAAACAAAAAATCCAAAACAACGTTCTCGATCGGTGATCCTTTTCTGGCTTGATGGCGGCCCCACACACATGGACACGTATGATCCAAAAATGCGTGCCCCACTGGAATATCGTGGCCCTTTCAAGGCGATTGACTCATCGATTTCTGGCATCACGGTCAGTGAACTCTGTCGACAACAGTCCACCATTATGGACACGGTGTCCTTAGTGCGATCGGTTTATCACAACAACGCCGATCATTTTGCGGCTGCACACTGGATGTGGACCGGGTTACATGGATCAACGGCCGCTGACCAGGAGCCCATGTATCCATCGATGGGAGCCGTCATATCCAAAACGTGTGGTCCGGCCCGTTCCGGAATGCCACCTTTTGTAGCAGTGCCCTACTCTGCAACTATCGGATTGCGCCCGGGTTATCAGAGTGCCGCCTATCTTGGAACGTCGTTCGATCCATTCGATACAAACAGTAATCCGAACAGCAAGGAATACCACGTACCCAATCTCGAACTTCCCGACAGTTTAACGCTGCCGAGAATTGGCGATCGCCGTCAGTTGCTCGGGAAACTTGAGCAAACCAAACAAAACCTTGATAACCTTGCTGCCAGTGTTGAGATCGATTCCTTTAATCGCAAGGCACTCGAAATGATTACCGGTGATCGCGCACGACGCGCATTTGATATCGATCAGGAGCCGGAATCATCCCGACTACGTTACGGACGGACTACCGTTGGTCAAAGCGCGCTTCTTGCACGTCGGCTGGTTGAGGAAGGGGTTCGTTTTGTAAGTATCCACCATGGTGGCTGGGACAATCACAGTAAAATTGAACCCGCTATGAAACGCCTTCTCCCTCCGCTGGACCAAGCGGTTGCCACTCTGATCATCGATCTGCAACAGCGTGGAATGTTGGATGATGTAATGGTTGTGGTTATGGGAGAATTTGGCCGAACACCAAAAGTGAACCCGACAGCGGGGCGTGATCACTGGGGAAATGCAATGAGTGTGTTAATGGCTGGTGGGGGTATCCGAGGTGGACAAACCGTAGGTGCCACCAATATCAAGGGGCAGTATCCGGTCCACCGTCCGGTCAAACCGGCAGATATTCTCGCAACCATTTACCACCAGCTCGGTATCCCCGACGATCTCCAGTTCACAAACCGTGCAGGACGACCAATCCCGATCCTGGGAGACGGCCGGCTGCTTTCGGAACTGGTCTGACGCCTAATAAAGGCCTGTCAAAATAAACGTAAGTCGTTAATATAAAAATACTTATGTGTCTCCAACAGATCCGTCCGGCCACTCCAACGTTCCGCGTGTTCTCGCAAAGGGTCTTGCCGGACGTTTCTTGGCTTCCTGCTCGTCTATGTCAATTCCTAAACCAGGCCCCGGAGGCAGCATTGCAAAACCATCCTTATATTCGATTTTCACCCCTCCATAAAGCGCTTCCTCCCAAGGCGCATACTGACGCGCCTGATTGAATTCATGAATCACACAGTTCGTGGTACACGCATTCACGTGAAGTCCCGCCAGCGTCATAACAGGACTTTGAGCATTATGAAGGGATACATCGATAAAGTGTGCTTCGGCCATGTTGGCAATTTTCCTGCACTCGGAAATCCCGCCAGCGTGAATTACATCCGGATTAATATAACTGATCAAATGATGATCGATCATTTCCTGAAGACCAAATTTCATAAACTGGCTCTCTCCCTGACACAGTGGGATGTTGACCCGTTCCGCTAGCCACCTCATTTTTCCTATGTCCGATGTCAACATGGGCTCTTCCAGAAAGAACAGCCGCAACTCCTCGGCTCGGGTGCAGAACTCCACTGCCATTTCCGGCTTAAACTGCGTATGTGCATCGTAGAGAATATCAAAGTCATCCCCACCCGCATCCCGCATCGCTCTTAAGCGTTCAATCTCCGATTTAACATCCCAGGGCTGTTTAATAACGCCATTGTCAGCAAGGCTTGGGCCTGTTTTGCACGCGGTAAAACCCCGTTCTTTCGCCCGATGGACCCCTTCGGCTGATCCACCACCGATATACAGTCTCATTTTGTCTTTCGCAGCCCCTCCTAATAACTGATAGATAGGAGCATCAAGCACTTTTCCTGCTATATCCCAAAGCGCGATATCAACTGCACTGACAGCGCTGTTAAGGATAGGACCGCCACGCCATCGTGGCCAGCGGTACATGGCCTGCCAATGCCTTTCAATTTCCAGAGGATTTTTGCCCACGATATAGCGTTCGTGTTCCTGAATGGCAGCAATCATAGTTGCGGCCCTTCCACGAATTCCACCCTCGCCCACACCCGTGATTCCCGCGTTCGTGTAAAGTTTCACGTAGATGTAATTCATGGACCCGGACCATACCGGTATGACCTTCAATGCCGTTACTTTCAAGTCAGCAGGAATCTTCGCATGTACTTCTTCCGGAAAAAGGGTGTAGGTGCCCAGCGCACTTGCCATTCCCATGCCAAGGCCATTCTTCACAAATGCTCGTCTATCCATTACGTTTCCCCTTCCTATTTTCGGATGAAACCCCGTACCCGTATTTCAGGAGTAGCGGCATACTGCCTTGTTTCAGATACTTTTCCAGAAGCGGTGGTCTCTTATTTGTTCAGGTGTGGGCGCATAGCTATAGAAGGTCACCATGAATGCGATTCTCCACAGCGGATTGGTCGTGAATGGTTGAGAAAATGTTTACAAAATAGCCTAAATGGATCCACGCCTTAGAGACCCTTGAACCCCACCCTTTTCCATCAACCTATCAACACACATTATCAACCGTTTGTCCACAGATAATAAACCCGCGATTAATTACACAAACCATTAACCAAAAACAACTTACGATATTTCTAAACCATTTTGGTTCCCTGTTACTACTACTACCACTTTTTATATATTAATTAAGTAATAGTACTCCGAAACATCGTCCCCTACTTCGGTATGACACCTTCCCCGTCTGAACTCCATGAATACCAAGCCATTCATTCGTAATAACAGATGAACATGGCCTAATTAAACCAGACCATAAAACTGGAGTGCATTGTCGTGAAAAATCTTGTGTTGATCGCGTTCACTTCGACTTTTCACAATCATTTTAAGTGCCGTAACCCATTGGTTAAAAGTAGCGCCCAAGGTACAGACCGGCCAGTCACCAGCGAAAATCACACGATCAATTCCGAAAGCATCAATAGTCCCATTGATGAACGGGGCCAAATCATCTGCTGTCCAGTTGTCCGGATCAGCAGAAGCTACAATTCCTGAAAGTTTGCAGATGACATTTTTCTGCTCCGCAACCTTATCCAGTCCTCGTTTCCAGTTAGCATGATCCTTACCCTGGACATTGGGATTACCACAATGATCCAGAATAAACCGGGTATCTGGACAGGCTGCAGCCAGAGATGCACCATCGTTCAATTCATCGGAGCGCATGACCAGATCATAACTCATTCCCAGTTCACCCAGTAAACGAACACTTCTGACAAACGAGGGTTGTAAACAAAACCCAGCCGGAACATCATCGGGATGCAGTACCTGACGAACGCCCTTGATATAGGGTGAATCTTTGTACTGATTGATATAAGAAGCAAAACCGTCGGATGCAGGTCGACCTGAAATGACTCCGGCTACTGTTGGGTTGTCATCACGCTGGCACAAATCAATCACATATTCAGCTTCTTTTACCTGCAGGGACGGATGGACATCCACTTCCATATAAACCGCTTTGACTACGTTCAACCCGGCGGTAGCTTTCAAATAATCGGACATCACGTAACTACGGTTCAGCTGGTCTACACCAGAAAGCCAGGGAAGTTGAAACTCTTTGAGATCCCAGAGATGCTGATGGGTATCAATGATCGGGATCAGTTTTTCTGAGTCTGTGTCCTTTGCCTCAGCGGTAGAAATTTGAGACGCGTACATCCCAGTAGCAACAACCTTACCAGACGTTTTCATAAATTCCCTTCTGTTTGAAATAGTACGCATCATAGAGCTCCGCTTTGCGTTGAGTGATGAGATGAACAGGACAGTAACCACGGAAAACAGGCGGACAAACCCTGTTTAGAAGAGTACTATCTCTGTAAACCATAACAAACCACGGGATGGATGCGAGTCGATACCATGCAACTCAATGGAAAATATGCACTCGTGACCGGATCTGCTCGGGGGATCGGAAAAGGGTGTGCGCTGGCTCTGGCAGAAGCCGGTGCGCATGTCATCCTGAATGATCGCCCCGATAGTCCTGATCTTAATAAGACACTGGAAGAAATCCAGGAGCTGTCTTCAAAGGGAACAGCCGTTGAAGCCGATATTTTTACTCCAGATGGAAGACAGGAGCTGATTGAAAAAATCCTGGATCAAGTAGAGGGTATCGACATCCTTATTAGTAATCCCGCTTACAGTATTCGTCACCCTTTTCTGGAATTTCCTCTTTCGGATTTTGAGCAGGTTATACAAGGTGCGCTCATCAGCGGTTTTCATATGAGCCAACTGGTGGCCAGGCATATGGTTTCACGGGGAAACGGAGGTAAAATCGTCTTTATTTCCAGTGTTCATGCGTTAATGCCGTATGCCAAAAGTGTGGCCTATAATGCAGCGAAAGCAGGTCTGGACCATATGGCTCAGACTATCGCGCTCGAACTGACCGAACACCGCATTAATGTGAACGCCATTGAGCCGGGATGGATCGATACTCCGGGTGAGCGTGGGTATTTCAGTGATAGTACAATGCAGGCCGCAGGTTCAACGCTGCCCTGGGGACGACTTGGAAAACCGCTGGATATAGGAAAAGCCGCGGCGTTCTTAGCCTCAGAGGAAGCCGACTATATCACAGGTGCGATTCTGCGTGTCGATGGCGGTTTCTGGTTCAAGGATGCCATCGAAGACGAGCGTTAGTTGTTCTGGACAAACGGCCGAACATGACGGCCCGTATTATGGCAGGGTGTGCCGCACCAGAATCTGTAAGGAGCGTGAGTTGTGGGATTAACCTTATCTGAAAGTCGAAGTTGTCGTCTCAGTACGTTTTGTGCACTCTACGTTGCCCAGGGAATCCCCTGGGGTTTCATGTTGATATCACTGCCGGCTTACCTGGCATCAGAGTTCCAATTAGATGACACGGAAATAGGCAATTTAAAAGCCATTATTCTCATACCGTGGTCATTCAAACTGATCTGGGCACCGATCATGGACAATTTCACAATCCGTTCCATGGGCAAAAGACGTCCCTGGATCATCGGGGCGGAGATACTCATGGCTGCCAGCTTGTTGACTCTGATGGGACTCGGTGATCTCTCTGAGAAGATGAGGCTTTTACTGTGGATTTATTTGATACACAATTGTTTTTCATCACTACAGGATGTCTGTACCGATGCGCTGGCGGTTGACATGCTGCCACCTGAGGAACAGGGGCTTACCAACGGATTGATGTGGGGATCCAAGCTGGTGGGCAAAGGCCTCGGTGCCGGAGGACTTTCCTGGGTGCTCAGTAACTACAATCTGGAGGCGTGTGTGGCCATTCAGATTGTCCTGCTTCTGGGCATCATGTGTTTTCCTCTTTTTGTGCTGGAACGTCCCGGTGACCGGAGGTTTCCATGGAGCAATCCGGTACCGTCAAACGCGGTACAGGAAGACGAATCGTTTTGGAAGGAGGTTACTCTATCTGATTCGGAATCAGAAGATTCGTCCGTTCAGGTCTTTAAAGCACAGGACATTCCAGAATCGGAGGATCCACAGTCAGTTGACTGGAGTCAATTTTTTAACGACTATGTTCGGGCATTCAGACTGCGCACCACAGCGGCGTGTCTGTTTTTTTCCGTGATTATGTGGGTCGGTTACGGCGTTTTTGAAACGACTACCACAACGCTTTATACCCAGCAGTTGGGGTGGAGCGATGTCGAGTATTCCAGCGTGGCGGGTACGTTCTCTGTCCCCCTTGTTATTCTGGGTACGCTCGTGGGCTATTTGATTGTAGACCGCTTGAACAGCCGGAAATTGATTCTCTACATTGGTTTCGGTGGACTGGGACTGACCAGTCTTGTCTTTGCAATGAGTTCAGGAATGTGGCAATCAGGAAAATTTGCCGGTTCCTATCTGGTGTTAACCGAAGGATTTCAGTGTATTGCATCGATCGGATTTCTCGCGATGTCGATGCGTATTACCTGGACGGCCGCGGCTGCAACGGTTTTTACCACCTTTATGACCATGTCCAATGTTTCTCATGTTTTCGGGAACTGGTTCGCTGGACGCTTCCGGGAGTGGATCTTATCCGGAGAGTTGGAGGCCGCTTCCGTGATGACTTCCTACCAGTACACGATCCTGTTTGTCGGTGTGGTTTCACTGATTCCAATGTTGCTGGTGCCACTGATGAATCCACTAGAGGTAGACCTGGCCAAGCAGGAGGACGCTTTGTAACTCCTGTCGTCGTCCGGTGGATCACCACAGCATCTCGTGCATTGTGTGGAGGCCGGGTAGATCGTCAATCCGGGAGGATCCGGCAGGGGCTGTCACTGAGCAAAGATCATGAAAGCATCCCACAGTGATCGTACATCCGATCCGGAATCTTCGAGTCAACAGGTTCGTGTGGAGGCTTCTGGACTGCGTGAGTTTGCAGCTCGACTTTTGAACGAAACCGGAGTGCAGAAAACCGATGCCGAAAGTATTGCAGAGGTGTTGGTGGAGGCCGACCTTCGAGGAGTGGATTCGCATGGAGTGACCCGACTGGCAGGTTATATCCAGCTGATGGAAACCGATCGAGTTAATCCCCGTCCGGATATCCGCTGCCTGAAAGATTCAGGTACTACGCTTCTTTTTGACGGAGACAGGGGAGTCGGAATTCTGGCCGCACGCCATGCCATGGACACTGTGATTAAAAGAGCAGAAGAAGGTGGAATGGCCTGCGCGAGTCTTCGTAACATTTCACATACCGGGATGATCGGCTGGTACACCATGCGTGCGGCTCGAAAGGGTATGATCGGAATCGCCATGAATAACGGCCCTTGTATGGTACCTCCGTTCGGAGGGAAAGATCCGTTTCTGGCCACTAACCCGATCAGCATTGCCGCACCGGGAAGCACGCATCCGGTCGTACTGGACATGGCAACGACTGTGGTGGCAGCGGGAAAAATTCGGCTTGCTGAAAAAAGTGGAACCACGATTCCAGATTCCTGGGCACTGGACCGGGAAGGTGTTCCGACGACCGATCCAACCGAAGCGATTCAACGGGGTTTTTTCCAATGGACAGGAGGCTACAAGGGATTTGGCCTGGCATTGATGGTCGAGATTATGACCGGTGTTCTTTCCGGTGGGTTATTTGGACAGGACGTGCCAGGAATGGTGGAATTCGGCCGGGATCCACTGGTCAGTCACGGTTTTTACGCCGCGATTAAGATTGACCGTTTTATGCCTTTGTCCAACTTTCATAAACGGGTTGACGAGCTGGTTGCTCAGGCGCACAGTAGCCGCAGGAGTGTTTCTGAGAACCCGGTGCTCGTTGCCGGTGAAAAGGAATCGCTGTGTCGTCTGGAACGTCTTGAAAAAGGTATCCCTTTGAGCAGAAACGTCTTTACCGAACTTGAAAATCTGGGCAAATCCAGGGGTGTTGCCACGGCAACCATGGTCTGCAGTTCGGTGTGAAACCGGTTTTATGTTCTTACGAACAGTGCTCGATTATTTGGACTTTTTCTGCACTTTTGACCATCTGTCTCGAAGGGTAGCAGTGCGGTTGAATACAGGTTTACCCGGTTCGGAATCCTCAGAATCAACACAGAAATAACCCACCCGTTCAAACTGATAGTGATCCCCCGGTTTCGCTGAAAGCAGATCCGGCTCGAGTCTGGCGTCATCGAGTACCGTTAACGCCTGGGGATTGATGTGTTCCCTGTAATCCTTGTCTTCTCCGTCTTCCAGGGGGTCGGGTGTAGCGAAAAGGTGGTCGTAAAGCCGTATGGTGCATTCGGCGGCATGCCCGGCAGAGACCCAGTGAATCGTCCCCCGAACTTTACGTCCGTCCGGGGCTGAACCGCCCCGGGTTTGTGGATCGTAAGTACAGTGAACTTCGGTTATTTCTCCGGTTTCCGGGTCTTTAACGCACTCGGTACAGGTTACGAGATAGGCGTATCGCAAACGGACTTCCTTGCCGGGGTACAGCCGGTGATATTTCTTAGGAGGGTTCTCCTGAAAGTCACTGCGTTCGATGTAGAGTTCTCTTGAAAAAGGTATCTGGCGTTTTCCCGCACTCGGATCTTCCGGATTGTTGACGGCTTCCAGTGATTCGCTTTGTCCTTCCGGGTAGTTATCAATAATCAGTTTTACCGGGTCCATGACAACCATGGCCCGTCTGGCAGACTGATTCAGATCTTCCCGGACTGCCTGTTCCAACCAGGAGATGTCGACCAGGCTGTCATATTTGGCAACCCCGATACGTTCACAAAAATGACGGATGGAAGCGGGGGTGTAACCGCGGCGGCGTAGCCCACAAAGCGTTGGCATACGGGGATCATCCCATCCATCTACATGACCCTGTTCAACCAATTCGATGAGTTTCCGCTTACTGAGAACGGTATGGCTGAGATTCAGTCGTGCAAATTCGATTTGTTGGGGATGGTAAACTCCGAGTGTTTGCAGGTACCAATCATAAAGAGGGCGGTGGTTTTCAAACTCCATAGTACAGATCGAGTGTGTCACGCCTTCAATGGAATCAGACTGGCCGTGTGTGAAATCATACATCGGATAAATACACCAGTTGTCTCCGGTACGGTGGTGTGTGGCGTGAAGAATACGATACATCACCGGATCGCGGAGATTGATGTTCGGTGATGCCATGTCGATACGGGCGCGCAGTGTACGACTACCGTCAGGGAATTCGCCATTGCGCATGCGGTTAAACAGGTCCTTGTTTTCTTTCGGGCTTCGGTCACGATTGGGGCTGTTACGACCGGGCTGAGTCAAGGTGCCACGGTACTCACGTGTCTTTTCGGGTGTCAGATCACAGACATAGGCCTGTCCCTGGTCAATGAGTTGAATGGCCCACTCGAAAAGCTGGCCGAAGTAGTCGGATGCGTAACAGGATTGACCAGGCCAGGAAAATCCGAGCCACTGCACATCGGTTTCAATGGACTGGACATATTCGGTATCTTCCCTGGTCGGGTTCGTATCATCAAAACGAAGGTTACAATGTCCGCCATAGCGCTGGGCGATACCAAAATTCAGGCATATGCTTTTGGCATGTCCGATGTGCAGGTAGCCGTTGGGTTCCGGAGGAAAGCGGGTAATTACTTGATCCTGGAAACGAGATGTTTGATTGTCTTGCTCAATAGCTTGTTCCACGAAATTCAGGGAACGGCTATTTTCGTCGATGGACATGAATATGTTGCTCCGCTTTTTCAGGTGTCCTTCTTGTACTATGGGGAACAGATCGTCGTCTGGCCAAAGTGATTGGTGGAACCAGTAACCTGGTTATCAGCCCCTGTTGAGTGCCATTTCACCAAGGTCTAGGATTTTTTCCAAGAGTGATTAGACCGGGCTTGGGAGTTCTTTACCGCTACCATGTCAATGAATTGCTAAGCATCGGGCTTACAGACCCGTTCCAAAGCACGTGTGATTCGATTGAGCGTACGTGTTTTTCCCAGTATAGAGAGTGTGTCAAACATGCCGAACCCCACGGGTTGTCCGGTTGTGGCCACGCGCAGTGCATGAATGACAGCGTTGGGTTTTATATCATGCTCTTGGACAAATTGATGAAAAAGAGCTTCGAGTTCCGTCGGTTCAAATCCAGGTGACTGTTCCAGGCGGTCGCGTAACTGAGCGAGTAGAGACTGTGACTCAGGCTTGCTTTTCAAACGCTTTTCGAGTGCGTTCTCATCGTAATCCAGGTTAACGTCATCGATGAAAAAATAGGAATAATCGAGGATATCGCCGGCAATTTTAACACGCTCTGAGGCAGCTAAAAGAATACGGTGAATCCGTTCGCGCTGTACCGGAGTTTCGGGATTGCCAATGATTTGTGCACGCTGCATACAGTCTATTGCCATGGTTTCTTTTTCATCGAGGGGTAGCTGTTGCATGTAGTGATCCTGAAAAGCAAGCAGCTTTTCAGGATCAAAACTTGCTGGCGAGTTATTCACTCTTTCAAGCGAAAACAGATCGATCATTGCACTTCGAGTGAAATACTCCGTTTTGTCGTCAAGTGACCAGCCTAGAAGAAGTAGGTAATTGATCAGAGCATCAGACAGATAGCCAATACGCCTGTAGAAATCTACGATAACCGGGTTGAATGTTTCGTCGGAGAGTTCTAAATGCATTCTTGTTGCGAGTGTCTTTCCCTGTTCAAAAATACGCGAGAATGAGCGGTTTTTCAGGTATTTTGCAAGTTTTCGTTTGCTGAGTTTGGTTTTACTTCCGGGTTCTGCAACTACGGGTATATGGGCGTAACAGGGAAGTTCAAACCCCAGTGATTCCGCTATCAATATTTGTCGAGGCGTGTTAGACAGATGTTCTTCCGCCCGAATAACGTGCGAAATTTTCATGTCATGGTCGTCGACCACGCTGGCAAGGTGGTAGAGACACGATCCGTCTGCACGTTGTATTACAAGGTCTTGCTCCCGTGACCATTCAAAGGACATGGGGCCTCGTATAAGATCCTGAAACTCACAGGATCCCTCTCGAGGTGTTTTCATGCGTACCACGCTGGTGCGTCCTTGTGATTCGAAATGACGACGACTCGATTCGTCTTCGGCCATCCATCGTCTGCTGTATAAGAAGGGGACGCCTTTTTGCTGTGCCGTTTCTCGCTCCTGCTGTATTTCTGCTGTGGTAGCATAGTCATGATAGGCTAAGTCACGTTCCAACAGCTCCTGGACAGCCTGGGCATATCGGTCCGTGCGCTGTGACTGGAAATAGGGTCCGTAGTCACCACCGGTTACAGGTCCTTCATCCCAGTCGATTCCTAGCCACTGGAAACCCGAAAGAATCGGTTCAATTGCCTGTTCGACATTCCGCTGCTGATCGGTGTCATCCACGCGCAGTATGAAAGCGCCTTTGTGTTTTCGGGCAAATATCCAGTTAAAAAGGGCAGTTCGGACCCCCCCAATGTGCAAATATCCGGTGGGACTGGGTGCAAAACGAGTGCGAATCATCGAAGCATGCCTTTGAGTTGTGATCAAACAGTGTGAAGCCGCGGATGGTGGTTTTGAAACCATTACCCAGGAAGATTACGGTTGAGTGGTTTGGGATGCGATCTCATGGTGGTTGCAAGTTGTTTACTTGTCAAGTTCGAGCTGCCGTGTTTCATGGTCTGAGTAGTGTCTCTGGATAGCTGAGAGATGTGGCCAGGACTTGCTCCGGGGTGGAAATTCTATATAGTTGATCAAGCGGACCAAGGTGGGATCCGACGTAAGGATCCAGTTGCCCGTGGCAGCTGAGGTAATCACGTTCATACGCCAGCGCATGCCAATGAATGCTATTCTTCGGGTCACGCACAAAAACAAAAAAGAGCAAGTCTGCCCTTTAAAACCTACTACAAATATCGGCCGGAGTACCGGTGCGGATATCTGTATCGAGTCTTCAGAGGTCAGTCGCGATCATTGCGTTATCTTTCTTCGTCGCGATCACTGGTACGTCAAAGATCTGGGAAGTACCAATGGCACCTATGTGAATGACAAAATGATTAGTGAGCAGTTGCTGGATTCAGGTGATTGCATCGAAATCGGACCGGTTCGATTGATCTTTGAAAGAACCGGATCTTCTGCCGGATCGCAGGGGCACCCTGAATCAGAGGGTATCGAAGGTGTTTCAGAAGTCATGCAGGAAGATCGGATACCTCTGGCTGAGTCCGATTCAGAAGTGGATCTACCCATAAGAATTGAAACCGAAGACAGAGCTGACAACCAAGGGGTAGATAGCCAGAATTCGGAAGATGAAGAAGAGGACGATGAGCTCGAAGAGTTCTTCACGCGTTTACGGGATAAATAGAAGTATTCCGGTGCCCTGTGAGCGTCATTCCATGGAATAGAAATCGTGATAACCGTTTGCTTGGCAATAGGCAGTTAAAAGGGGAAATAGAGGTATGAACCAAAGGGAAACAACGGTTGTATCGGCGACTAACATTGAAGAAGCCGTGATTCGTTATGGCGACTTAATCGTTGGAAAGGATCCACGTACCGCAACATGGTTGTTCGAAGAACCCTCGCGAGTTGCTGCAACAAAATTGATGTTTATGACGACACCAGATGAATACCGGGATCTGGTGGATCCTCTGCAAAGCTATTTGTCACAGCGGTATTCCGAACTCGATACGGAAGAACAAGTGCGTCTTTTCAGCTTCGCGGTATTGTGGGCCGAGTCCTTTCATTCGCCAGTGGACCTAAGCCACAATCTGACATCTGATCGGCCCCATAAGAATCAGAGTTTAAGTGATACAGAAATTGAGCAACAGTGTCAGAGTCTGTTGGAATGGGTCGAGAGCCTGGCGCAACAGAATCCGAGTGTGGAAAAGCGATTTCTTTCAGAACAACGGGATTACACCTTTGCTGTGAATAGTGCGAAGGGCTTAAATTTATTTAAGAAATCGGCTGAACGATGGCTGGAAACGGGTCGTGATCCCTTTGGTTGTATCCGTGAATATCTGGCGCAACGTGCATCGCTCTTTGCTCGTGGAAATTATTATGTGGACCTCTATTTTTCTTTTTCGGAAGGAAAATCAATTACCCAGTTTTTCAATGATTACGGCGAGCAGGCCGAAGACTGCCGTAAAATTGGTAGTCTTGGTGGTACTACGAACCCGGTAATAGCTACATTGGGTGAAGATGATCTTCCCGGTAAGTGGGGCGAAGCACGAAGAAAATTGGTAGAGATAGCCCGGTCAGAAGGTTACGACGATGAGTGGGCGGCGACGGCCTTTACAGAACTGGTTGTGTTTAACGCACAACTTGCGCAACGTCCGGTATTCCTGTTGAAGCGACTGGGAAGAATATCTTTTCAGCTTCGAACCGACAAAGCCGAGGATGTCGATTATCTGTTGTCTGAAACCCCCGAGATTTATGCGCGTCTTTGTGAACGGCTTCAGGTGGTGGATGAGATTTTATTAGAAGGAGCGGACCCCTCCTACCAGGATTGTGCTCACAGTGCTCGCGGTGTATCCAATAATCATTTTAAGGTTTCGGTAAGTGGACCGGCAGCGCTTCGGGCATTGACGGAGTTCAACAGCGGAAACAATCGCCTGGATACACGCTTATTCACCAACGCCACGGTGACTCATGATTTGTCACAAATAACCGCTGCACTGGATGCAACTTTAGCTGGTGCTGAGCAGTGGGAACGTAGAACGGGTGAGCCCATGATTGAAAACGACGGCCACTTTGGATCCGTGGTGACTTCCATGATGGGGCGCTATGTGGACGCCATGAGGGCACGTCGTATTCAGCAATTGAGTCAGTCGCTGGGGAGCGATGATCCGTGGACAGAAAAGATCCAACCGTGTCTTTCGGGGAAAATACCGCTTACCTCTGAACCGTTAAATCAAACGGAACTGGTTGATGCACTGCGTTCGAGGTCAGAGGATTATCGTCCGGACTCGGAAGAGGATGCCATTCGCAACGTAGCGACACTGATTACCAAAATAGCGATCCTCTATGCGATTCGCAAATATGGAGAAGAAAAAGGAAATCGACTTCTGTCCGCATCCAAACGATTTTTTCAAATGAACACGGATCTTGAGAACGGCCACCGATTTTCAACAGACTTTGGTGATATTCAAGCGGAAAGTATTGACGTCACCTATCAGGAACAACCCGATCCATGGGCCGGTTTTGATCAAGAAACCGGAGAAGTCATTGAGAGTGAAGACAATCCTTGGTGGCAGCGCATACAGGAAATTAGAAGGATCTTTCCGGAGGCTGAACGTCATCTAACTCCCGGTGGAATCATACCGGAAGAGTGGATGGATCAGCCTTACAACCAGGCTACAATGAAAGAGTTCACCGCAAAATGGTGGCTTAATGTCGAGCGTGCGAGGCTGTCGGTAGAATTACTTGATGGCCAGTATCGGGGTCCAGATGGTCAGGATCTGTTTGCGGAAAAATGTTACGGCCACATGGGTGACCGAGCTCGATCCAAATCCTGGTTGTGGGCTCGTTCTTTTCTCCAGCAGGATGAATTTCAGGCGATGGGGTGGACCGATCCGACCGTGAGTTGATTATTCCGTTGAATGGGGCCGAATTGCGGCAACATCCCAGTATTTTTATGTAGAACAGCACGTTCTCTAAGGGTGTTGCTGTTTGGAATGCTCTGGGCTGGTGATCTGGTCTCTTTCGGGTTCCAGAATGGACTGGCTGGCACGAGCTGTATCTCCGGTTCTCTGGATCATCGTGTTGGGTACCATTCCAATTATCAAAGTCAGTAGGGCACACACTGTAATCGAAGCGAGAGCAGGGGTACCACCTTCCGGGTGCAATCGGCCAAGAGATTGTCGTAAATAGATAGTAATGATGATGCGCAGGTAGTAAAAGGCGGCAATGGCGGCGTTTATTCCACCAATTACAGTGGCATAGAGAAAGAGGGGATTATCCCAGTAAAGGGCATGATTCAGAGTTCCTGACAGGACGCTGAATTTAGCCCAGAATCCCATAAACGGTGGAATTCCCATCAGACTGAACAAAAAGATTGCCATACAATGGGCCGCCGTCGGATGTGTGTGGAAAAGGCCTGCCAATTGGTCAATGTGGTCTATGGTGTTCCCCTGACGGGAAAAATAGCTGAGTACACCAAATGTACCGATGGTTGCGAGTGCATAGGATACGAGATAAAAAAGAAGTGTTTGATTGCCCGCAAAAAGAGAACCCGGAGTGTTATGAAAACTGACTGCTATAGCCAGCATCATATAGCCAGCATGAGCGATACTTGAGTACGCAAATATTCTACGTAGGTGGTCTTGCCGAAGCGCAAGAATATTGCCTACGGTCATACTGACGACACCAAGTAGCAGAACGATTGAACTGGTTCTGGCCTCAATCCCAACCACCCCGTATGAGAAAAGGCGCAGCAAAGCGATTACCCCAGCAGCTTTGGGAATAAATGCCAGTAACCCGGCAGTCAAAGGGGCGGTTCCCTGATAAACATCAGGAGCATAAAAGTGAAATGGGAAAGCAGCCAGTTTGAACGCCAGACCGCTAAGGATGAGTACCATGGCAATCAGCGATAATGCGGTGGGTTGAGAAGAGTGGTGGAAAACCGTTGCCAGAGTTTCCAGATTGGTGCTGCCGGCAATGCCGTAATGAAAACTTAATCCATAAAGAAGTATGGCAGAGGAAAGTATGCTGAGAAAGAAGTATTTAGTTGCAGCTTCCTGGCCCTGAGTGTCGTTTCGGACCAAATACAGAAGCAGGTAACTTGGGATACTTATGAGCTCCAGTCCAAGGAAAATAAGAATGAGGTTATTGGCTGTTGCCGTGAGCATACTGCCGGCAATGATAAGTAGCAGGGAAGCATGGAACTCACCGGATCGTGAAACCAGTTTTTCGCTCCAGCTCATTCCAGTGAACAGTATTCCAGCAATCAACAAACAGAATTTCGATTGCTGTGCTAGAGAGTCGCTACGGATGGAGCCAGTTGTGGTGTTTGAAGCCATACTCAGAAAGACCATAGCTCCGAATAGCGCAGCCAGGTTTATATAGGACCACGTGCGGTGTTTGTTGCTAAAAGTCGCACCCACATAGGTAGCAGAGGCTACGAGGATGAGGATGGCCTCAGGGACGATATTAACGAACGAGAGATCTGTCATGGCTTTTTCTCCCATGATGATCGACGTACGGAATGTGGCTGAGTGATAAGAGCTGAGTTAGAGTCCCCGGATCGGGTGTTCAAATCAGACTGCTTGGTATGGGTAGCGGAGGAAGAAATTGCGGTTGTGGCTGTCACCATTTGGTCAGGATAATCAACCAGGCGGTCTATTTCAGAATGAATAGGTTGTAAAAACATTTGTGGTGCGATTCCTATCCATATGATCAGGATAGCCAGAGGACCAATAGCGGCTATTTCTCTAGGTGTCATATCGGTAATGGCAGGACTGGAATCGGTGCCAGATGAAGATTGTATGGGTTCTTGCAGAGGGCCAAAGAGAATGCGTTCCACCAGCCACAGGGTATACCACGCGCCCAAAACAATTCCGATGGCGGCACAGGCAGCATAGAAAGGATGATTCTGAAAAGCCCCCATTAGAATCATGATCTCGCCGACAAAACCAGCCAGTCCAGGAAGGCCAAGGCTCGACAACGCCATCAATACAAAGAAGAAGCTCATCACGGGCATCCGATGGGCCAATCCGCTGAAATCTTCTATTTGTCTGGTGTGATAGCGGTCATAAACCATTCCGACTAGTGCGAATAGGGCACCGGTTGCCAGACCATGTGATATCATCTGCAGGATGCCACCACTGATTCCCACCCGATTCAAGGTAAAGATTCCAAGCATACAGAATCCCATGTGACTGACGCTTGAATAGGCAACCAGGCGTTTGATGTCGTTTTGCGCCAGAGCAACCAACGCGCCGTAAACAATGGCAATAATGGATAAGACCATAATGGCTGGCATGAAGTACCGGGTGGCGTCGGGTAACAGGGGAATACTGAAACGAATGAAGCCATAGGTCCCGATCTTAAGAAGCACTCCTGCCAGTAAAATACTGCCGGCAGTTGGTGCTTGGACATGGGCAAGGGGAAGCCATGTATGGAAGGGAAATAAGGGAACTTTTATGGCAAATCCCATGAATAACGCGAGAAATACCCATAGTTGTACAGAGGACTCATCAAGAGAGGGAAGCTGTAAATGTTCAATAATTTTCGGAATGGAAAAGGTAAGTTCCCCGCTGCCGTATTCAGAGTTGGCAAGAACTAGGTAAATTAAACCAAGAAAGGTTAAAACGCTTCCAGAAAGTGTATAGATGAAAAACTTTCGGGCAGCCAGCCGGCGATCAGATCCGCCCCAGATACCTATTAGGAGTAGCAGAGGTATCAATGTAAATTCAAAGAAAATGTAAAACAGCAGAACATCCTTTGCCATAAAGGTTCCCAACATAGCGGATTCCAGAATCAGCAGAAGCGAGAAAAATGCAAGGGAATATTGTCGAATAGACTCCCAACTGACGAGCACACATGACATGGTCAGTAAAGAGGTCAGACCGACAAGCCATACACTCAGACCATCGATACCAAGCGCAAAACGTATTTCTGGATGCTCGACCCAGGTCCAGCTCAATTGGGATTCATAGGAAGGATTCAGTACAACAGGTACGGTCAACAAGAAGGTCAGAGCGACCACCCCAAGTGTGAATTCCCGGATACGATTCGGTGCGAGTTCCCCCAATATCCACACCCCCACAGATCCGGCAAGTGGACTCAAGACAATCAAAGCGAGCAACAGTTCCATAAATTGGTTTTCCTTCACGCAACGCAGCCATCGGAACAGCGAGTAGACGCTATCAGACTAAGTGTGGGAGTTGGGACAAATGATTATTTAACCTCTCAGAACGATCATGACCCACAGTAAAAGGGCCGTCACGCCTATCATCCAAAGCGCATACAGTTGAACGAGTCCGTTCTGCATAGCACTGGTAAGTTTTCCGAGTCCCAGTGGGATGCGAGCAACGCAATCGACCAAGTTATCCAAAAGCCAGTCCGCTCCTCGACAGCCCCAGCAAATCACTTGCAGTGGACCAACGAAAAGGGCTTGATAAATTTCATCCAGATAGAATTTGTGATACGAAATCTGGTGTAGCACTCGCATAGATATCGCCAGTTTTTCAGGAAGGATACTTTTTCGTCCGTACATAAAATAAGCAAAAGTAATTCCTAAAAAGGCAGCTGCTATTGATAGCAGAATGGGTGTCCAGTGATGTGCAGAAGAGATGTTCTGGTCGAACAACGAATCAGAGATACTTTTACTGATCCAGCTGTGAAACAATCTTGTGGGTCCCAGTAATAATCCGACAAATACAGATGCCACAGCCAGAACGATCAGTGGTGCCGTCATCGCGCGTGGTGATTCATGGGCATGTTCACCTGCTTCTTCCGGGAGACTCAGGGGGCCCCAAAACGTCATGAAATAAGCACGAAATATATAAAAAGCGGTCAGAAAGGCGGTAAAGGTCATTATCCAGAATAAGATCAGACAGCCGTATTGCAGGGATCCGGTGTTGGCGCCTGTGGCGGTGTAAAGGGCGCCCAGGATAGCGTCTTTACTCCAGAAACCTGAAAGCAGCGGAAAACCGGCCAAGGTAGCGGATCCAATAGCAAAAGTTACATGCGTTACTTTCATTTGTTGGCGAAGCCCACCGAAACGTGTCATGTCGATGACACCGCCCATGGCATGCATTACGCTTCCTGCCCCGAGGAATAGAAGGGCTTTGAAAAATGCGTGTGTGAACAGGTGGAACATGCCAGCGACAATGGCCGCCTGGGAACCGATGCCAAGACCGACAAACATGTATCCGAGCTGACTGACGGTAGAATAAGCCAGTACGCGTTTTAAGTCATTTTGCGTCAGGGCTATCAGTGCTGCCATTAAAGCAGTGATACCACCAATAGTCAGAATCACTATTTGTGCAGCGGATGAAAGGAGAAACAGTGGCGTGCAGCGCGCGACCAGATAGACACCAGCTGTTACCATCGTTGCGGCATGAATCAGGGCGCTAACCGGAGTCGGTCCCTCCATGGCATCAGGCAGCCAAACATGTAATGGGAATTGGGCGCTTTTTCCGATAGCACCTGCTAGAAGTAAAAGACAGATAATAGCAATTGTAGTTTCGGAGGTTCCGGACAGATTGGCTGGATCTAGAACAACGGAATAGTCCAGCGTTCCAAATGTCTTCCAGATCAGGAAAACACCCAGGGCGAACCCGAAATCACCAATACGGTTAACCAGGAACGCCTTTTTACCTGCAGCAGCAGCTTCGGGTTTCTGGTACCAGAAACCGATCAGCAGATAGCTACAGATTCCCACCAGTTCCCAGGCGACATAGAGAAGAAGAAAGTTCCCTGCCAAAAGAAGCAGGGTCATCGAGAAGATGAAAAGCGCAATCCATACAAAAAATCGCCAATAGGAAGGATCGTTGTGCATGTACCCGACGGAATAAACGGATACCAGCATTCCTACGAGGGTAACCGTGACCAGCATGATTCCTGTTAGTGAATCGATATGAAATGCAATCGGGACATGCAATTCGGGATTGTCGGGAAGTCCAATCAAGAGCCAGTCATACACATGGATAGAGTTGAAAGGCCCGCTGGTCGTAATCAGGACAATCAGCAATCCCAGTGAAAGAACAAAGGAAACGCCTACTCCCAGCCAACAGGGCCAGTGACTGTTTTGTTTCAGCAGCCATGGCCCGGATATAGCTGTGAATAGACAGGCCAGAAGCGGGGCGGCCGGAATGAGAGGAATAAACCAATCAGGCATCCGGGTTCTCCTTGTCTTCGGGAGACAGAAGCGGATCCGTAATGGGTTTCAATGGTTCGGCCGAACCATTCTCCTCCGGCGCAAGACCAGCGACGGGTAGAGTAGGCCAGTTGGGTTGACGAGCTGGTTCAGAAATCGAAGGAGTGAGTTCAACAGCGGGTTGTCCAGGATCACGAAGGTGATGCCAGAGACTGATGTCCAAACTGCCACTACGTCCAAACAGTACGACAACCAGAGCCAGCGCAATGGCGGCTTCGGCTGCTGCTACGGTGAGGATCATTAAAGTGAAGATCTGACCATCAAAAGAAGGATGAATGCCATTTAATCGGTAATACTGATTAAAGGTGACCAGATTGATGGCAACCCCCTGAAGCATCATTTCAGCGGAGATAAAAAGGACAATCATATTTCTGCGTGTCAGGAAACCGACCATGCCTAAGGAGAAAAGGATAGCAGCCACAATCAGATAATGTGTCAGTAATGTTTCGGTCATGATACAGCTGTTGTTTTACACGCTAGGTTTGGTTTATGGGTGTTTGTGGTTCGCTGTCGGCAGGTTTGTCGTTTGATGGCGGCATGGCGATACACACGGCGGCAACGAGAGCCACCAGCAGAATGGTTCCCGCCAGTTCGACTGCAATCAAGTGATCGGTGAAAAGATCGATTCCCAACTGAGCCACATGGCTGTCGGATGAGAGGTGGGTTACCGGGTTATCATTCGCTGGCGCAAAGGGTGTATTTTTTAGGGCAGTAAACAGAGACCAGGTTGTAAAGAAGAAAGCCAAAGAAGCGAGGGAGGGCTCATGAGAAAAATGATCATAATGTGACGCACCTGCCTGTTGAGCTAACATGACGACAAACAGCAGAGTAACGAGAATTGCACCGGCATAGACAATGATCGTTGCAGCGGCAAGAAATTGGGCTCCAATCAGTAGGAAGAGACTGGCAGTTCCCAGCAAAACAAGTCCAAACCAGAGGGCACTGTAGATGGGTTTTCTGGAAGTAATAGCCATGAACCCACTGCCACAGGTCAACGTGGCTAACAGGTAAAAATGTAAGGTGACTCCGAAACTTCCCAGTTGTTTTTCCATTGGAAAAAACAGGAAAAGCGGCATCAAACTTAGTAAACCAAGAAACCGGCGCAACTTTTGTGCTGCCGACCATCGCGACGGCAGCGAAAAGTATATGCCAAGGCTGGCTAAACTTGCTGCGATAGGTATAAGCCAAGTCTCAGTCATGAGTTTTGCGGTCCTCAGGAAGGTGTTCACTTTCGGAAGAATCCTCCGGCGAACGGTTTTCTTCGGTCAAGGCGTTCTGACTGGAAGGATCACTTGGTGATGATTGAGTCTGGTCATATACAGACAGAAGTTTTTCTTTATCAAAGATCATTTCTTCCCGACTGGTACCGGTAAGGTCGTAGAAAGGAGTCAACTCGATTGCATCCACTGGACAGGCTTCCTCACACATCCCACAATAGATGCACCGAAGTTCGTCCAGTACAAAGCTTTGCGGGTACTTTTCTCTGTCCTCCCAGGGTGATTGAGCACCAATGATGTCAATGCAGTGTGCGGGACATGCTGTGGCGCAGAGAAAACAGGCAACGCATTTCACTCGGCCCTGATCATCTCGGTTCAATCGGTGAACACCTCGGTAAATATCCGGATTACCGAGCGTCGGTTCCTGTTCGGGGTATTGAACGGTAACCTTCTTCCCGAATAAATGTCCGATTGTGGTTTTCAGACCGTCAAGAATAGCGGGGAGATAGAGTCGTCCGCTGAGCCCTAGTTCGGGCTCTTTAACCCAATTAATGTCAGGGTCATTCGATTTCATAATGACGACTCCTCTCACGGATCGATCAGTCAACGACAGTATCTGCTGTTTCAGTTTTCAGTGGTTGTGGTACCCGGCAAATTCAAAGCGGTAGTAGAGATATTTCCGGTTTGTGATGTGGGGCGTTGAATCATCCATATGAGAATGAACATAACGACAATAGAAAAAGGAATCATGGACCAAACAGGCATTGCCAATTCAACCACAAGTGTGGTGATGACAATATTTGCCATCGCGATCGGGATCATCGTTTTCCAAGCAATATTCATCAGCTGATCAAAGCGAAAACGGGGCCATGACCAACGTATCCACATGGCTACAAAAACACACAGGAGGACCTTTATTACGAGAATTAAGGTCATTAAAAGACCCGACAGAAAACCGGTTTGTTCAGTGGCCATGAAGGGCAGATGCCAACCACCAAAAAACAGGAGTACACCAGTGAAGGAGGCGGTTATCAGATGCAGATACTCAGCCAGAGCAAACATGCCGAATTTCATGCCACTGTATTCCGTGTGATAACCACCAATTAATTCCTGTTCACACTCTGGCAAATCAAAAGGAAGTCGACTGGATTCGGCAAAGGCACTGATAAGAAAAACAAAAAACCCCAGTGGCTGAACCAAAACATTCCATCGAAAGGGGTCTGTTTGATCTGCAACGACTACATCCAGTCGAAGGGAACCACTGAGTAGAATGACGCCAACAACCGAGAGGCCGAGCGGTATCTCGTAGCTGATTAATTGTGCAGAACTGCGCATAGCACCAAAAAAACTGTATTTATTGTTTGAAGACCAACCACCAAGAATGACTCCGTAAACAGCCAGGCTACCGACAGAAAACAGATAAAGAATTCCGATATCAAGACCCGGGGCAATTACCGTGTTGTCGTCCGGTCCGAATGGTATTACAGCGAACGCGATCATCGCTGAAATCAATACGACAGCTGGTGCCATCAGGTATAGTGGTTTATCCACATGAAACGGAATTATTTGTTCCTTGAAAATGAATTTCAGACCGTCTGCCAACGGTTGCAGCAGCCCCAGCGGGCCGACTCGATTAGGGCCAATTCTGTCCTGGATGAATGCTGCAACACGGCGTTCAACCAGGACCAGATAAGCGACCGTACCGCTTACAACAGCCATCACGATTGCTATTTTAATCAAGGTAAGAAAAATAACGTTTCTCCATTTCGTATTCTGGTAAGGCCTCAATATGCCAGAAAAGCCTTTTAACCAGTCACTGTACGTGGGTCCGGTCTCCGAGGATCAGGGATAGGTTGCGAGATGCTTCCCGGCAATGAATCCTGTTTCGTACGTGTATTCAAAGGCCGTTTTTCTCCTAGGAAAACACCCGATTCGGGAACGGAATCGGCAATGTCTGAAAAAAAAGTGATTTCAGTGGCCAGCTCTTCCCGGACCTGAGAAGCAGAATAGAGTCCGGTTCGCTGGAGTAATTCCCAGAATAATTGCCCTTCGCCACGACATTCGCCACGAGGTCGAATGATACGATCGGTTGTTTGAAAAAGAAGCGCGTGATTGACATAAGACCCCTCTTTTTCAGCGAAGGTAACTCCGGGAATAGTTAAGTGTGCTTTTTTTGTTGCGGAGCAATCGAAAATATCATGATAGATGAGTGTTTCGGATTTTTCGAAATGCTCGCACAAGTCGGTTGTCCACCATGATTTTGGATAACCACCCGTTACGAACAAAGTTTTGCATTTATCCTGTTGCAGATCAGACAGTAACGTTTCAAAAGACAAAAAGTGAGCATCAAAATGCTTTAGGATTTCGGTAACCCCACAGCGATTTGGTGCGCGTTCGCTGTGAATAGTAAATCCGTTGGCAAACGTTTCGTCTTCACCGTCAACGGGTGAAGGTCCCAAAGCAAATCTGATTTCGGAAGAAAAGTTCTTGATAGCTTTGGCCAGCAGGAACGCTTCTTCACAGGTCAGGAAAGGTGAAAACATCGCAACAAAATAGGAAGCATCGTGTTTTTCAAGGACAGCTGCGATCGTTTCACGCAACACCGGTACGATTTCTTCGGGATCCAGTCTTTTCTGGGATCCGTTGTCTTTGCAGGATGCGTGAAGTAGGCGGTCATTGTCATGAACGTATTTAAAACCATGACGACCGATGTCACACATCCACCAGTCATTAGCATTGGGATTGTAACGAGGTCGAAGACGGTAAATCGTCTGTTTGTTTTCATCAGCAACGATGCTGCAACCGGAGGAGCACGATGTGCAAATGGAGGAATGGCTTTTAAGGAACCAGGCACGTTGCTGGTAAAGATTGTCTTTTGAACATAGGGCACCTACCGGGCAAATATCGACTACATTTCCGGATAACTTATTATCACAGGTCTGACCATCGACGACATCAATTTCGGAGTGATGACCGCGCTGAATCACGGCCAGCTCAGCCGACCCGCTGATTTCCCGGGTAAAACGAACACAGCGGCTGCACATGATACATCGATCTACAAAAAGCGATACGTGGTTTCCGATGTCTTTACGGCGGCTCGAGAACGGTTGGATGTCAGCACGTCGTGTTTCATGTCCATAGTCAAAATAATAATCCTGTAACCAGCATTCTCCGGCTTGATCGCAAATCGGACAATCAATTGGATGGTCGACTAGCAGACATTCCTGAACGAATTGCTGGTTGGCTTTTACTTTTTCGGAATCGGTTCGAATGACGGTTCCGTGTTTTGCAGGAGTTTGACAGGCGGGTACCAATTTGGGAACCATCTGGGTCGAACCCTCGTCATCTTGGGTGCCTGTTTCAATTAAGCACATACGGCAGCTGGCAACTACCGACAATCCCGGATGCCAACAGTAGAAAGGAATTTTTACCCCGGCGCGATCAGCTGCCTGAATACAATTAAGCTTTTCGTCGTCGCCGATTTCGATGGTGGTATCGTTAACAAAAATTGTCGCCATAATGTTGGGACCGTATTGGATCAATGCCTGGTTTCAATGGAGAGTGAAACAGGTACCGAAGGACGTGCTCCGGTTTTTTCACAGTTCTCCGGGTTAGTTTGACGAATATAAGATTCAAATTCTTCACGGAACTTGTTGACCGCATTCTTAATAGGCCAGGCCGCTCCGTCTGCCAGTCCACAAATAGTGGTTCCTGGCATGATTCCGATCGAGCTTGAGATTTCCAGCAGGAGATCGAGATCCTGCAGACGTCCCTGACCATTCTTGATTCTTTCGAGTATGCGCTGGCTCCAGCTGGTTCCTTCTCGGCAGGGGGTACATTGTCCGCATGATTCGTGTGCAAAAAAACGACAACTATTGTACAGAACGTCAATTATGGAGGTTTGTTCATCAATCGCAATGACCGCAGCCGTTCCCAGACCTAGACAGCCCTTTTGTTGCAGGCTGGAAAAATCAAGGGGGGTGTCAAATTCATCTTCTCGGAGCAGTCCCATTGAAATACCACCGGGTACGGCAGCTTTCGCTCTTCTTCCTTTCCATATTTTCCCACCATGTTGGTCGATAAGTTCGCGACAAGTGATTCCCAGGGGAAGCTCGTAGCAACCCGGGCGAACCACATGTCCACTGATACAGTAGAGCTTGGGTCCATAACTGCCTAAATCGCGAGGATTGTCGGGATCAGCAGGTACACCCATGGACTGAAACCATTCCGACCCTCGATCTACAATATGAGGAACGCAACAAAGCGTTTCGATGTTGTTTACGACAGTAGGCTTTTGGAAGGCCCCTTGGACTGCTGGAAAAGGAGGTTTGATACGTGGCCAGGCGCGTTTACCTTCGAGACTTTCAATCAGTCCGGTTTCTTCACCACATATATAGGCCCCAGCGCCTTGGTGAAGATAGATGTCTAGGGAGAATTCCTTGCCCTGTATATGTTGTCCCAGATAACCGGCGTCGTAGGCTTCATCAATAGCACGTTGCAGATTCCTGAAAGCTGACGGATACTCGTAACGGATATAGACATACGCTGTTTCTGCACGCGTTGCATAGCATCCTATAGCAATGCCTTCAATTATCTGGTGTGGATCCAGTTCCATTAAAATACGATCTTTGAACGTGCCGGGTTCACTTTCGTCGGCATTGACGCACATATACGTCATTTCACGGTCAGGCGGTAAAAAACTCCATTTAAGGCCACATGGAAAACCGGCACCCCCTCGTCCACGTAGTTTGGAGTCTTTAACCAGGTTTACCACATCTTCTGGTGTGTGATCGTTCAGTACCGATTCAAACGCGCGGTATCCGCCACCTTCCCTGTATACGGCAAGGGTATGGCTGTTTTCCTTCCCAATATTACGTGTTAAGACAGGTTCAAAATCGGACAAGATTTCAGTGTCTTTCGTTAATCTGGTTCAGTTAAGTTTTAGTAATTGACCGAAAATTTAGAGAGGCGATGGCCTGCTATTTATAGGGCATTCCAAGAGGAGTGATAAAGAGAATAATGATGGCAAAGGGCTAACCTCTTTGTTCAAAATTTAATGGAATGCATATCCAAACGGTTACTTTCCCTTCTCGGACATCGGATTTTCTTTGCGCAGCGAATGAATCAATTCATCTAGATTATCCTCGCTTAATCGACCGTAACGCTTTTCACCTGCAAGCATGACAGGGGCTTCATCACAGGCACCCAGGCATTCAGCAAATTCAAGAGTCAGGTCACCGTCTTTGGTAGTTCCACCTGGAGAAACTTCGAATCGTTGACACAGTTCCTGAAGCAGATCTTCACTGCCTCTTAGCGCACAGCTCAGGGATCGGCATACCCAGCAACGTAATTTTCCATGGGGCTCAGGCTGAAAAATTCCATAAAAACTCATGGTATCCATAATCTCTGCCGGCGCCAGTTCCAGAAGTTCAGCGATTTCAGCAACAGCCTCGGGGGGTACACAGTGTCTTGCCTCATTAACCAGATGTAGTGCAGGAAGCGTTAGCGCCTGTTTGTTAGGGTAACGTGGAAAGAGCTCCTGAATTTTGGTTTTCATTTCTTGTGTTAAAACGGCCATGGAACTTTCCAGAATAGGTGGTTGTTTTCCTTAATAGCACTAACGGTCTAGCTCTGCTGCGATGATACTAAGACTTCCCAGGACAGCGACCACATCACTGAGCAGGTGTCCCCGAATCAGGTCCGGAAATAGAGCGAAATGGATAAAGGAAGGAGGTCGGCAGCGTGCCCGGTATGCTACCTGACTCCCGTCGCCTACCAGATAGAATCCCAACTCTCCGTTAGGACTTTCCGTGGCGGCATAACACTCTTCATTTGGAGTTTCGAAACCACGATTTGACATCACCACTTCAAAATGTGCAATCAATCCTTCGATGGTTGTCCAGACTTGGTCTTTGTTTGGAAGAATAACCCGATCCTCCATTTCGACATTTACCGGACCGGTCGGCAAATGTTCCAGTGCGGCTTCGACAATATTCAGGCTTTCTTTCATCTCGGACATGCGCACCAAATAGCGTGCATAACAATCACCACCTCCTGCACAACATATCTTGTAACTATTCTGTAAATCCGGGTATGCAAGATAGGGATGATCTTTCCGTAAATCACGGGTCACCCCACTAGCACGGGCAATCGGTCCTGTGGCACTGCCCTGAAGGGCCTGCTCCTTGGTTAAAACGCCTATTCCTTTTGTACGTTCAACGAAAATCCGGTTACGATCTAGTAGTCGGGAAATGTCGGCATGGGTTTTCGGGAAGGTACGACAAAAATCACGCACCTTTTCAATGAAGCTAGGTGTGACATCGTACATCAACCCGCCAACACGGGTGTAACTGGTCGTAAACCTTGCGCCACAAACCGTTTCAAAAATGTCGTATAGACGTTCACGCTGATGAAAGGCGTAAAGGAAGGTTGTGAGGGCCCCAACATCTAATGCGACAGCGCCGTTACAAAGAAGATGATCACTGATGCGCGCCAATTCTGCAAGAATGGTACGTATGTACTGACATCTCGGGGGTATTTCAAGTCCGATCAACGTTTCCACTGCATGATGCCAGGCGATATTGTTAGCCAGTGGCGAAATATAATTCATACGGTCCGTTACAGCCACATACTGGTTGTAATCGAGGTGTTCCCCTATTTTTTCAAAGCCGCTATGCAAAAACCCAATATCCGGAATGGCATCTACCACACGCTCCCCGTCAAGTTTCAGAATGATCCGCAGGGTTGTGTGCGTAGCGGGATGTTGAGGGCCAAAATTCAAGGTCCATACATACTCTTGGGAATCCTCGGATAGAAGTGGTTCAAGGGCGAGTGGTTCCAGTGGCATAATATCGTTTTTCGCTTGATTGGTGGCAGTCGCTGGGAGGTTAGGGAAAGTTAACTTTCGGCACGTGTGATCCTCTGAAAATTATGGCGTTCACCTCGTCCACGCAGGGGGTAGTCTTTGCGCAACGGATATGCGGAAAAAGCATCCGGAAGCAGAATACGTCTCAAGTCAGGGTGATCTTCAAATACGATCCCGAACATATCAAAGACCTCCCGTTCCATCCAGTTTGCGCCTGTCCAAAGTGGCACAGCAGAGGGGATCGTCAAATCAGGTTCATCGAGCCATGTTTTGACGAAAAGCCGTTCTTCTCGATCCGTGCAAATTAGGTTGTAGATCAGTCCAAAACGATGTTCTGCCTTGGGATAATGTAAATAGTCAACAGCCGTAATATCGATCAGAAGATCGAAGTCGCATGATTGCTTAAGGAAAGAGAGCAGTTTGGTAACAGTGTCGGGTGAAACCACAACACGATGATTATCGCGAAAAGTAGAAAAGCGGAGTAACGCTTTGTCGAAGTTTGCCAGTAATTGCTCTTGGGTATCAGCCATTATTATATTGTTAAAAAGATGAGAGATAATTACCGCTGAACCATTAAAGTGTGTCGTCCAGTACATCCTGTAACGCACGTTTTCGATGCTGTCGTTCTCGCTCGGTGAACTCGGTTCCGCTCAGACTTCCTTCCTTTTGAATTTTTTCCTGAAGGTCAATGACCGATCGTATAATTTGCTCTGGTCGAGGTGGACATCCTGGAACGTAGAGATCGACCGGAATAAAATGGTCAATGCCCTGAACAACCGCATAGGTGTCAAAAATTCCTCCCGAAGAAGCACAGGCACCCATGGAGATACACCATTTTGGTTCTGGCATTTGAAGCCATATTCGTTGGAGAACCGGCATCATTTTCATCACAACACGGCCGGCTACAATCATAAGGTCACACTGCCTGGGTGTGAATCGAAACACTTCCGCACCAAACCTTGATATATCGTGTCTCGAGGCAGCCATTGCCATGAGTTCGATTCCACAACATGCCGTTGCGAACGGCATGGGCCAGAGACTATTCTTGCGGCACCAGTTAGCCAGTGGATCCAGTTTCGTCAGCACCACATTGTCAGGAAGGTTCATGTCCATTGAAATACTTTTCTCCGCCAAGCATAGATGTACGCGGCAATCAACAGTGCTAGAAAAATACCTATCTCAACAAGGATAACAGGTCTATATTCTGTCCAGCGTTCCACACGTTCTTGGAAAGCGGTATCCATTGAAACAGCCACATCGGCGCTTTCTTCGCTGGTAATCACGTGTCGTACCGTTCCGGAAGCAACCGCCCAGGGGTACAGAAACAACAGTTCGACATCGAAGGCAAGGAATGCAATAGCAAGCAGGTAATAACGAATATCGAACCGCTGTCGAGCGTCTTTAATGGGGTCCATGCCCGATTCATACGGCATGAGCTTTACTGGATTATCACGGCGAGGACCAAGAATATGGGCAGCGGCAAGAGTTGCAAGCGCCATCAAAGTGGCCATGCAAATGAAAAGAAAAATAGGCAGTTCGTTGTCGAGCATGGTGGAGATGGTCATTAATGGCGGGACCCTAACATTGTGATTCCTTTCACAATGTTATCGAAAAAATAGCTCCCCAACTTTAAGTCCGGGGAGCACCACACCTCATATTCTACACACGTATCCTATAGAAGCAACGGTTTGACTTGCTGTACAAGTGATTATCTCTCAAGATACGATTGCGGATGTTTGGAGAGATGGAATCGCACATAAAGGGTACCTGTCAATCAAATCGTAAAGCCATATTTCGAGCGTACCGTAGTTGTGATACCTGACTGCTGACACGATTAGCAGTGGCATTATCGAAAAGAACGAGATGTTGCTGTCAGGAAGTTGTCTGATTTTTCATGTTTGAAAAGCACTCGATATGCGTTCCCTTTCCACTACTGAAAATAGAATTCTGATCACGGTATTGATCCTCGTGTTTGTGGTCTATATCGCGAGTCTTTCTGGTGTTATAGGTAGTAATGACGGCAGTCATTATGCCTTGGTGCGTTCGCTTGTTGAACACGGAACTTTTAGAGTTAACCAGAGCCTGCAATGGACCTGCGAAGATGTGGCGACGGACCGAGAACGGTTCATTGGTGTGACTGATGGGGCAGATAACCTAGGAGATCCAGTGGCTCTACCCCGTCAGAAAGATGAGAATTTTTACTCCAATAAACCACCAGGAACAGCATTTCTGGCAATTCCATTTTATTGTTTGGGTCGCTGGATGGATCCCTGGTTGCAGAATTATCCTCCTCCTGCTACAGGAACGGCAGAAGATCGTTTTCCTCATGACTGGTTTCGGATGGAAATACCATTCTTTTCTGAAGCACACAAAGTCGGATTTCAGGGTAGTCTTGAGGATCTTCGTCGCAGTTATATACAAGAGTGGCAAAGGCAGAATGTGGTAAATATGCTGCCCGCGATTCTTGGCACGTTATCCACCTGGTTGGTAATTCGTCTGAGTATGCAGTTAGGTGCAGGATTCTGGCCATCGCTGGTTACGGGGTTCTTTGTGGCACTGGGAACCATACAGTGGCGGTATTCGACCGTACTGTTCAGCCATATTCCTTCTACGGTCACACTATTACTGTTGATAGATGGTATCGCGACAGGTTGGTCTCAGAATCGAAAAGCCGGAATGATTTTCTGGGGTGTCTTGCTCGGATTTATGGTTGCCATCCAGTACCAGGCAGCTTTGTTTGTACCTTTTCTTGTCATCGGGTGGTCTCTTAAATTCCGGGAGAAAATATCCCCGTGGTTGACTCCGCTGATGCTTACAGGTTCGGCTGCCTTGATGTCCGTTGTGCTGATTGCTTCCTATCATCAGGCCTGTTTTGGAAAACCCTGGGTGAATCCGGTATCCCGTAGTCGCTATTTTGCTTATGCCGGCCGGGTGGAAGAGATGCTGTCAGGAGATCCTTGGCAGGCAATGAATGATTTACTTATTCAGGATTCCGCGGGTCCTGAAATTGTATTACGTCCCGGTCGTGACACAGAGTCGATTCCAGCTGTTGCGACAGCTACTATTCAGTTTCCGTTGCTCTATGAATCATGGGGATGGAAGTATGCGGACGCTTTGAGAAAAAACTGCGTTCGGATATTTGTGGGATCCGATACGCAGCGAACAGGTTTTTTACAAGGAGCCGGTTTGTTTCTGGTGAGCCCGTTTTTGTTATTTGCCACGTTCGGATGGATTGTTTGCTTGCGACATTCGGGTCATCTCGGGATTCTGATAGTGTCCCTCATAGTTCTGCAAACCGGTTTTATCGCCTTTGTTCGACAGCCAACCGGTGGTGCAACCTATGACGCCCGTTACTTAATGGCGGTCATTCCCTTATGGTCCGTTGGTTGTGCATTGCTGTTGAGTCGACTTGTACCTGTGGACACAAAGAGAAAAGACTCACATCAAATCCAGGGATTAACGTTTCTAATGAAAGCCTGCCAAGGGGCCGGATACGGGATTGTTTTGATAACCGGGGTTCTGAGTGTTACCAACATGCTACATTCAATGGCTGTTTTTCAACGCCACGAAATGGCATTGGCTACCAGTAGAAATCCGTTTGCTCCAGGTCATGTTTTTAACTGGCAAAGCAGATTCGATGCATGTTTTCAAAGTATCGGTAATTGGCCGTTGTGGATGTCTGTTCTTATGGTATCCGTACTTTTGTTTTTCGGACAAAAGTGGTTGGTAAGAAAAAAGCAGTTATTAAAGGGATCGTGAAGAACCACCTATCGAAAGAACGGTGCGTTTGTTCTGTAATCGGATTTTATCGCCTGTCTGAAAGAACCGAGTCATAAAGGCTTTTGCGAGGTTAAGATCGTCTATGTCACGCAATCTCCAAAAGAAAGTAACAGAACAGTCCCTTTCTTCAAAGAAGCAGTCGACCCCGGTTTCCTTAAAAGGTGTTCGACGTCCAAGCCATGGGAAAGAGTCCAGGGTAGTACAATATTTATGGTTTTTGAGACGTTCGGATCAAGTGGTGGTGGCAACACTGGTTGTTCTCGTTCTTTGTTTTATGGTCTTCTACCAATTAAAGGTCAGTGGTTGGGGACGCGAACCCATTGAGATACGTCACTTTGGTGAGCGTATCTGGGACAGTCGGGTGAATATCAATTCGGCGGACTGGCTTGAATTGGTGCAATTACCACAGGTTGGACCTGTAACGGCCAAGCGTATTGTCGCTGATCGAATTAAGAAGGGGCCTTTCACTACCATCGAAGATCTGCAGAGAGTACGTGGAATTGGCCCTAAGACGGTCATACGTCTGCGCGAATTAGTGCGAATTGAATAGAAGTCGAGACAGGGTTGAGGGGAAGAAGTAGAATGAAGAGAATCCTTACCCAGCAACCGTTGTAGTTCGAGTATGCCGCAGGATACGCTCAGCAACGACAAGCGGTTCCGCAAGAATACAATACAGATTGTTGAAGAGCACATGGCGATTGATCAGTTCGAACTGGTAAGTAGTTTCCAGCCTGCTGGTGATCAGCCTGCGGCTATTGAGGCATTGACGCGGGGAGTGGTTGAAGGCCAGTCGTTTCAGACACTCATGGGAGTGACAGGTTCGGGAAAGACCTTCACGATGGCCAACGTGATTGCTCGTGTCAATAAACCCACTCTTATTCTGTCTCATAACAAAACACTCGCCGCCCAGTTATTTGGAGAGTTCAAGCAGTTTTTTCCTAACAATGCCGTTCATTATTTTGTGAGTTATTACGATTATTACCAACCCGAAGCGTATATCCCTCAGCGCGACATTTATATTGAGAAGGATGCGTCCATAAATGAGGAAATCGATCGTCTTCGGCTAGCAGCTACCAGTGCACTGGTAAGTAGAAAGGACGTGATAGTTGTAGCTAGTGTCAGCTGTATTTATGGTCTTGGGTCACCGGAAGATTATCAGAAGATGATGGTGTCTTTGCGGGTTGGTGAGACGATTGATCGGGATGAGATGCTTTTGAAACTGGTCAATGTTTTGTATGAACGCAGTGACCTGGATTTGACACGTGGAAAATTTCGTGCTCGTGGTGACAGTGTCGAATGTTGGCCTGCCTATGAGGAATTCGGTTATCGCATTGAATTTTGGGGAGATGAAGTAGAACAACTAAGTGTCATAGATCCGACAAGTGGAGAGATTATTGATCAGTTAAAAGAAGTGTTTATATACCCTGCCAAACATTTTGTGATGCCCGAAGAACGTCTGGAAGCTTCGGTCGATGCGATTCAAGAGGAACTCGAACAGCGTTTGGAATGGTTTCGCAATCAAGGAAAACTGCTCGAGGCACAGCGTTTAGGAGCCCGAACACGTTTTGATATTGAAATGTTAAAAGAAGTGGGCCATTGCCCCGGTATTGAAAACTATAGCCGACATCTTAGTGGACGAGAAGCTGGTCAAACACCTTACACACTTTACGATTTCTTTCCGCAGGATTTGCTTCTTTTTGTAGACGAATCACATGTCACCTTGCCTCAGTTAAGGGGTATGTATGCGGGTGATCACAGTCGAAAGACAACGTTGGTTGAACATGGATTTCGTTTGCCCAGTGCTCTGGACAACCGACCACTGCAGTTTGAAGAATGGGAGTCGCGGGTCAATCAGGTTGTTTTTGTTTCTGCTACTCCCAGTTCATTCGAGCTGGAGAAGTCTTACGGAGAAGTAGTGGAACAGATTATTCGGCCAACAGGCCTTGTGGATCCGGTGATTCATGTAAGGCCGGCCAACGGACAGGTACCTCACTTATTGGAGCAGATTCGGCAGCGAAGTGCGGAAAACGAACGGGTTCTGGTTACTACTTTAACCAAACGCTTGGCGGAAGATTTAAGTTTTTACCTGCAAGAACAGGAGGTGCGATGCAAATGGCTTCATTCGGAACTCGATGCATTCGAAAGGGTGGAGATTTTACGTGAACTGAGAGAAGGAAAGTTCGAAGCAGTTGTAGGTGTTAATCTTCTTCGTGAAGGACTGGACCTTCCAGAGGTTTCGCTCGTTGCCATAATGGATGCCGACAAAGAGGGCTTCTTGCGAAGTGATACATCATTGATCCAAACCATTGGAAGAACGGCACGCAATGTTCATGCGGAGGTTATTCTTTATGCCGATCGTGTAACCGATTCAATGAAACGGGCCATTGATGAAACGGAGCGGCGACGTTCGATGCAGATGGCTTACAACCAGGAAAATGGAATCCAACCTGAAACCATTAAAAAGGCGATACGTGTAGGAATCGAAGAGGAGGCAGCGGCGTACCGTTATTCCAATAAAGTTGTTGGCAGGGAAAAAGAAGATCAGATAGTGCCCGCTGAGTATCTCAACGAGCTTGAAAAAGAAATGTATGCAGCGGCGGAGAACCTGGAGTTTGAACAGGCTGCTGCACTACGTGATCAGATCGAGAAGATCCGCGATCCAAATGCCCATAAAATGAAAAAGGAGTCCCCTATGTCTGATGGGCAAAGTTATGGATCAAAAAGTCAGGTCAGAAAACGAGCCGGGAAAAAACGTTCTCGGCAACAGCGTGTTCCAAGGCCGAAAAGAATGGACCACTGAGGACACTTAAAAAAGGGGTTGCTATTCCGGGGTTACGTATGCGGCTGTGATACCTCCATCCACTCGAAAATCGGTTCCCGTGACATAAGAGGATTCGTCACTGCCCAAATAAAGGGCGGCTTCTGCCATTTCTTCTGCCAGGCCAAAACGTCCTATAGGAATATGAACCAGGCGACGTTGCTTTTTGCGTTCTGTGTCAAGAAATTTCATGAGCATTTCAGTATGCAAAGGACCTGGGCAGAGCGCGTTGAACCGAATATTTTCACGGGCATGAACGATAGCCAGTTCACGGGTCATAGCCAGTACACCGCCTTTGCTTGCGGTATAAGCTATCTGAGGTGTAGCTGCTCCCATAACAGCTACAAAAGAAGCGGTATTGATAACCGAACCCCCTCCGTTATTACGTAGCGCAGGAATGCCGTATTTGCATCCAAAAAAAACACCTTTGAGATTGATATCCATAGTCATGTCCCAGATGTTTTCTTCGGTATCGGTTGCATGAGAATCGTCCGGATGCATGATTCCCGCATTATTGAAAAGAATATCCAGTTTCCCGTAATGTTCGATTGTACGTCGGATCATGTTTTCACAATCAGTGGCTTGCGCGACGTTGGCCTCAACGAAGAGAGTGTCGCCACCTTGTTCTTCGGACATTTGAACGGTCTTCAGACCGTTTACCTTGTCGATATCGACAGCAACTACCTGTGCCCCATGTGAGGAAAACAATAAAGTAGTAGCACGACCAATACCTCCTCCCGCACCTGTGATTAACGCGACTTTTCCTGACAAGCGCCCCATGATGTAAAATAACCTCCCCTGGTTATGCTGTATTAGATTGCTGTTACCTGTGACTGCGACAGGCCTCGACAAACTGATCAAAAAGACGTTGTTGAACAGGATCCCGCATGGCAGATAGTTCAGGATGCCACTGGACGCCTATCATCCAGGGATAGTCCGTCATTTCAATTGCTTCAATGGTATTGTCAGGAGCATGTCCGACCACTTTAAGCTTATCAGGGACATGACACAAAGCTTGATGATGCCAGGATGCAGCCTGAAAATGAGTAGCCCCTAGCAACTGAGCAAGTCGCGAGTTAACACAGATATCGATAGCGTGTTCGACCGGTTCACGCGGGGGTAATCGGTGCAGGACGGTTTCCCCGACTACTTCTGGAAGGTGTGTATACAGAGTGCCACCTAAGGCAAGGTTGATGATCTGGATTCCCCGACAAATACCCAGTATCGGGAATTGACCTTCCATCGCAGCGTGAAATAAATTGAATTCAAAGGTGTCACGTTGCGAGTCTAGCATATAGAGTGTTTGATGTTCCTTACCGCCATAATGGGTTGGGCAAATGTCCCCTCCACCTATCAATATGATACCGTCTATTACCTCGAGAATCTCCTGTGCGGGCACGCTTGTAGAGGGAATCGCAAAGGGTATTCCTCCAGCGCGTTCGACGCAGATGTTGTAAAGACGTGGAATACGAAAACAGTCTTCCTCGTCCTTACCATACATCGTTAGTCCTATACGTGGTCTTGTCATAGCGATGAGCAAACACAGAGTCAGTACGTGTCAGATTCGTTCAAAATAACGAGTCCGTTCCCAGTCGGTGACGTGTTTCTGCGACAGTTTGAGTTCGGTTTGGAAAAAATGCGTGTAGTGTTGCTGAATGGCGTCACCTAAGACGTTGCGGACCAGGTCGCTGGAAGAAAAGCGATGGATGGCATCTTCGAAAGTAAGTGGAATCGTTGATTCTCCTTGAGAAGTGTACGCATTTCCCTGGAATGGTTCAGGTGGTTCGAGTTGTTGACGGATACCATCCAGTCCGGAAGCTAAAGCAGCGGTGTAAGCGAGGTAGGGATTGCAGTCAGCCCCGGGAATCCGACACTCGATTCGCAGCGAAGACTCGTGACCAACGACCCTAAACCCCGCGGTTCGATTGTCGAGGCTCCAAGCCAGGGAGGTTGGTGCCCAAGATCCCAGCTGGTAACGTTTATAGGAGTTGATGTTAGGTGCGTAAAACGGCATCCAGTCAGGTGTGTGTTTAATCCATCCGGCAAGAAACCAGCGGAAGAAATCAGAGCACTGTAATGAACCCAGACGGTGTTTTCCAGCAAAGATGTTTTCTGTGTTTTTCCATAGACTGATGTGAATATGGCAGCTTGAACCTGCCTGATCGTGCTTAACTTTTGCCATGAACGTAACGCTGACGTTTTGTTGATCCGCAATCTCTCTTGCACACTGTTTGAGCAGGACGTGACGGTCGGCCATGCTTGCAATGTCGCTGTAAACGACATTAATTTCATGTTGACCAAGCCCCCACTCACCTTTGGTAGATTCGACGGGAATCCCGGATTGTGTCAGGTGACGTCGAAATGCCCCGTGAAAATCTTCTTTTCGCGTTGCCTGCAGAAGGTGATAGTCTTCTAGATACCAACCGGCAGATGTAAGATTATGAAAGTGTCTGTCCTGCGCATCACGGTAACTGTTTTCAAATAGATAGTATTCCAGTTCGGATGCGGCTTGGGCACATAAACCCAGTTTGGCGGTTGCCTGTATTTGTGACCGCAACAGGGAACGGGGAGCGACTTTACTGTCCACATCGCATATGACCAGTGCAGTGCGTTCAAGCCAAGAAACCACACAAAGGGTATCCAGATCCGGAGTAATGTGAAAATCACCGTAGCCACTGTCCCAGTTTGCAAACTCATATCCCGCGACAGGCTCCATTTCCATGTCCACGGTTAACAGATAATTGCATCCGTGGGTACCTTGGTGGGCTACATGGTTAATAAAGTGATCGGCAGCAAATCGCTTGCCCAGCAGACGACCGTAACAATCACTAAATCCAACAATCACGGTGTCTATTGCACCGCTTTGTACAAGGGACGACAGTTCTTGTAGATCCAGTATACCTCTGCGGGACGCCATACCGTTGATCCTGGAAAAAGAGAGCTAAGGTAAAAGCAACGGATGTCATATTATCAGTGAGAAGGTGTATCTGTCGATTCTGTTAACAAGGAGCGTTCTTCTTCAGGTGCCTGGGCTACCAGATGATGGCGACTATAGAAGAAGAAATACACAATACCGATGCCCAAAAATACGATGGTTCCCATAATCGCCGCGCGAAGCTCTGTCACGGTGAATGTTGATAATAGGGCCAGCAGTGCCAGCAAGAGCCCCACAACAGCACCAGGAACACCAAAAGGACTACGATAGGGTCGTTTCAGGTGAGGGTGGGTAAAGTGAAGTTTAATATAGCTTGCCATTACCATGGCGTAGGAAAGAACCGCTCCAAATACAGCCATGTTTAAAAGAGCAGCTGCCATGATTCCCTCACCGCCTTGCTTGGCGATCAGCCAGGCACAACCAAGCCCGACTATCCCACCGAGAATGAGCGCACTGACAGGTGTGTGATTTTTCCCGGTTACAGAAATCCAGCGGGGAATGTAACCCGCCCGGGAAAGAGCGAACAGAACACGACCGTAGGCGTAAATGATAGTATGAAAGCTGGCAACTAACCCAGTCAGTGCAATGATAATCAGAAGTGTGCTGGTGATATTGTCACCAAAAACCGCTTTAAAACCATCACCTAACGGAGCATCTGATTTTCCAATAGCACCGGCTCCCTCTCCGACTCCCGAGTTGAGGACGAGAGTAAAAAGTGACAAAAGAAGGAGGGTCAAGATCCCAAGTATCAATGCCCGTGGCATGTCTCGTACTACGTCACAGGATTCTTCCGCGGCTAATGGAAGTTGCTCAATCGCCAGGTAAAACCAGATGGCAAAAGGTAACGCTCTAAGGACGCCTCTCCACCCATCGACAAATCCGTTTGTTGTTTTTCCGTCCGTATCGACAAACAACAATTCTGGCTGGAAGGCTCCCGATGCGATAGCACTGATATAGAAGATGACTAAAACCATCGCGGCAATGGCTGTAATCACGAGTCCGATTTTGAGTGTAAGCTCGACTCCTCGCGCATTGATGGCAATAAACACAACATAGTAGCTACACCACCATAGCTGTACAGGAATCTGTGGAAGTAATTGTTCCATATACCCACCGATAAAGTAGACAATAACGGCTGGTGTGATGACATATTCAATAGTGTCGGTCAATCCGCAGATGAATCCTCCTAGAGGGCCAAATGCATGTCGTGTGAAGGAAAAAAATCCTCCTGCATGAGGTAGCGCAGATGAGAGTTCAGCAATAGTAAAAACCATGCAGATGTACATTACTGCCATCAGGAACACGCCCACAAGCATTCCATAAAATCCGGCATATTGAAGTCCGATATTCCAGCCGCCATAGTCACCGGAGATAACAGCACCGACTCCTAATGCCCAAAGCAGGATCCAGCCTGCTTTGGGTTTTAACTGACGCTGTTCAAGGTATTGAGCGTCAACCTGTTCATGCTGTACAAAGGGTCGGGATGAAGCCATGGGAAAATACGTTCAACGGGACTACATGTCAGCAGGATAACCAAGGTTGGAAGCAATGTGGGATCAGCATTCTGATACCACGGGATTAATAAGTGTGCCTATTCCTTCTATTTCAACCTCTACCGTGTCCCCAACCTGTATTTCAGCGGTTACCGGACATCCACTGGAAATGATATCTCCAGGATAAAGTGTCATGACACGTGAGACCCAGTTAATTAACTCAGCCACTCCAAAAATCATATCATGGGTGGAACCGTCAACATCTGTCTTGCCGTTCACGCGACACTGGATTCGTAGATTGTCACCATCGAGTCCAGTAGCGATTGTCGGTCCAACAGGACAGAAGGTGTCGAAGTTTTTCCATCGCATGGACTGTCCTCTACCCAGGTCACTGGTTGTCATTTCTCTGGCGCTGATGTCATTACAGCAGGTGTAACCAAAGACATGGTCGATTGCTGTCTCCGTAGCGACGTGCCGTGCGGTTTTTCCGATCACGATCCCAAGCTCGGCCTCGTGAATAATTTTGGTGCAAATTTCTGGGTATACGATAGGCTCCCGGTGACCAATATTGGTTCCTGGTTGTTTCATAAAAATGCCCGGACCGTCCCGATCATCTTTTTCTCCGTAATTCGCGGCGATGGCAACAATTTTATTAGTTCGCTCCAGAGGAGGCAGTATACGTGCTTGGGCAAGTGGCCCTAGATAGTCTCCAGCGCGGGCGTTGCGAAACAAATTACCACGTTGCTTCCAAACATCATTTCCTTTTACGATTCCCCAGCGAATCCGATCATTCCACAGGAATCGGGCGAGATGCATCGAGGTTTTCCTTTCTGATATTAAAATTGAAAAACAATGACAGGTGAATGAAGTTCGGTGCAATATAACAGAAGGAAATAGAAATGCCCTATCGGTAGATGGGGAATCGTACCCCCTTGCTGTTTTTTGGCAAAGCAGCTGTCTTTTGAGAGTCAGTAGTCAGCTGAAGGCAGAGTGTCCTGTCTGGGTGAGGCCAGGAGTAAATTAAATTCTGTCAGAGTGGATCTAGAGTGAGCAGAAACAGGCTGTTTTCGTAATACGACAGTATTGCTACAAAGAGTACCTACTGGCGAGGTCAGAGAACGGAAAAGGGTACCCAGTACAGCGTGCACAGAGTCCAATCAGCCCAACATTAAGAGTCGGCAAGGTGCATTCTATGGCGCGTGTTCTTTTCGATTTGACGGTTGTGGGTGGTAGCTATCATGTGTCAGGAATAGATCTGGTTTGAGTGCCTCCTTGCATCGTCTGCCAGTGTAACTTGTGGTACCCTTGTGGTCAGATATGGAAAGAACATAACAGGATCTAAATCCTTTTTGTTTTGAGATAGAAACTCCATGAATAGGATACAAGGATCTTTTTTATAGTTACACAGACGGCCTTGCTCTGAACGATTTGTTGCAATCGTAACTAGATCCTGCCCAAAGTCTTGGGAAAGGGTCACACCAGTGCAGGTTTTTCCGGCTCTCATGTTTTGTAATAAGTTGACAAAACAAAGAAGTAGAATCCTGACAAATGAGGAACCTATGAGGCGAATTTCGAGTGTTGAATCATCGATGGAATTATTTCGTAAAGCAAATCAGTTAATTCCGGGAGGTACACAATTAATCAGTCGACGTCCGTCACGTTTTGCGTATGGGGTTTCACCGGTGTACGCTGACCGTGCTCAGGGTTCTCACATCTGGGATGTGGATGGAAACGAGTACATAGACTGGGTGAGCGACATCGGTGCAGTAATCCTGGGATACTGTGATCCGGTTGTTGATGAAGCCGTCAAACAGGAGATGGAACGCGGGGTGAGTTTTACATTAAACCATCGCCTGGAAGTGGCTTTGGCTGAAGCACTGGTGGATATCATTCCGTGTGCTGAGATGACACGATATGCCAAGGGAGGTGGTGACGCCTGCGCTGTGGCGGTACGTATTGCCCGAGGTACTACCGGTCGAGATCGTATTCTTTTTTGTGGGTACCACGGATGGCACGACTGGTATTTAGCCGCAAATTTGGATAAGGATGAGGCGCTCGATGAGCACCTTTTCCCCGGGATTGATCCCATTGGGGTACCTCAAGCGCTGAAGGGTTCCTCTATTCCATTTGTTTACGGTGATATCGATGCGCTCCGGAATAAACTGGAGCAATACCGTGGAGAAGTGGCAGCAATAATTATGGAGCCACTGCGCAGTGAGCTTCCTCCACCTGACTATCTGGAAAATGTACGAGCATTGGCCAGTGAATATCAAGTGATTCTTATATTCGATGAAGTTTCTACGGGATTTCGACTTGCGCCTGGAGGCGTCCAGGAATATACAGGCGTCGTTCCTGACATGGCCGTCTTTGCAAAGTCCATTTCGAATGGTTATCCCATGGGAGCAGTAGTAGGAAAAAAAGAGGTAATGGAGCCCGCATCGCAAATGTTCATTTCCAGCACGTATTGGAGTGATGGTATTGGATTGTGTGCGGCACTGACCACGCTACGGGAAATCCGGAACCGCGACGCGTGCAAGCATATGAAAAGTATCGGTGAAAGATTACAGCAGGGAATAAACGAACAATTAATGCGAACGGGTCTGTCCGGCAATTGCGGTGGGTTGTTTGTTCATCCGAGTCTTCAGTTTGAGATTGAAGATCCGCATTTGTTACGAGAGGTAACGACGCTTTATATTCAGGAAATGTCGCGTCGTGGTTGTCTTGGTTATACCTCGTTTTATTTAAATGCGGCACAGACCACAGAGGATGTCGATATCACGGTTGATGCAGCTGGTGAGGTGTTCAAATTGATTCAAAACGGTCTGGACAAAGGCACGATTCATTCTTTGCTGGATTGTGAACTTGCTCAAGATTCTTTTCGAAGGCTGGTGCGTTAATGTGACATGGCAAAGGTGGCCTGCGCTGTGCTACCAGGCGGTCCATCCGCCGTCTATTACGAGGTTGTGCCCGGTCATATAGCTGGAGGCTTCTGAAGCAAGAAAAACAGTAGCGCCTTTGACCTCGTAAGGCTCACCACATCTTCCGAGTGGGATTTTGGTCTCGAGTCGTTCTATGAAAGTAGCACCTTTTTCTGATACCCGTGGAGGTGGAAATGCGCCAGGGCTGATGGCATTGACACGAATGTGATCTTCAGCCCAATAGGCGGCAAGGTGTCTTGTTAAATGTATGACACCACCCTTTACCGCATGATATGCAGGAGGACTGTTTACCCCGGTGCCGACATAGACTTCTGGATAACTGGCCACCATTCCGTACATGCTTGCAATGTTAATGATGCTTCCGTGTGATCCCTGTTCTCGCATATGCTTGGCTGCTTGTTGCGCAGCAACGAAGTATGCGGTTAACCCAGTTTGAAGGGATTGCTGGAAATCTTCTCCGGTGGCTTCTTTCAGTCCAGTAGAGGGGCCGCTGTAGGCATTGTTAACCAGCACATCAATTTTTCCGGTTTCGGAAACTACCTGATCAATACAGGTTCTTATGGCATCTTCTTGATTCACATCTAGAGGTACTGCCATCGCATTATCCGGGAGCCTCTCGGCGAGCTTTTGACAGGATTCAAGATTTCGGGATGCGACAATCACCTGTGCGCCACTTTCAGCAAGTGCTTCACACATAGCCGTTCCAAGCCAGCCGGCACCACCGGTAACCAGTGCCACCTTTCCGTTAAGTTGCATGAGTTCTTGGACGGTACGGGTCACGGGAAATATCTCCCTATCTATTGTGATATTGTGTGAGTGATTTCGATAAAAGCGATACCACTATGTCAGGAAGGGAACGAAAGGTTTCAAGTTTACTGTGATTCTAAATCTTGGCTGTACTGCTCGTAACGAACCAGCGCAAGAAGTGGAAAATAAACACGATAAAGATGGTATTTCAGATAGAAAACTCGAGGAAATCCTGTTCCGGTGAAATAAGGTTCATCCCATGTACCATCGGATTGCTGGGTTTCCAGAAGATATTCAATTCCCTGTGAGATCCGGTTTCTGTTATTCATGCCTGCGGTCATGAGTCCCATTAGTGCCCATGCGGTTTGCGATGCAGTCGGTTCACCTCGGCCTTTCCAGGTGGAATCCTCGTAACTTTTGCAAGACTCTCCCCATGCACCGTTGGGTTGTTGTCGGCTGAGCAGCCATTGGACAGCACGGCGCAAGCGTGGATCCCTCCTGGGGACGCCGACTCGACGTAATCCCATAAGTGCCTGCCAGGTGCCATAAATATAGTTAACACCCCACCGGCCGTACCAAGATCCATCTTTTGATTGACTGCGAAACAGATATCTAACTGCACGCTGAACCGAAGGTACTTGAGTGGAAAAACCGTAGATACCCATCATTTCCAGTACCCTTCCCGTAATGTCAGGTGTACTGGGATCTAGAATCGCATTGTGATCTGCAAAGGGCACATGAGTGAGAAGTTCGCGGTTATTACCAACATCAAAAGCGGCCCAGCCACCATCGTCATTCTGTAAACCCTGTACCCATCGGAATCCCCGTTCCATGTTTTCCTGGCGGTCTTTTTTGAGAAACTCAGATGAGGCCTTCTGGTCACAGTCTGCCAGTGCCATCAGGACCATTGCTGTGTCGTCAAGATCAGGATAAAAATCATTCTGAAACTGGAAAGGCCAACCTCCGGGAGTGAGGTTAGGTCGGTGGGCGGACCAGTCTCCTGTTTTTGAAATTTGTTTTGAAAACAGCCAGTTTATGGATTTCTGAATCGGGTCGCTTTCAGAGGGGACCCCCGCTTCACGAAGTGCCAAAGTGGTTAATGCGGTGTCCCAGATCGGAGAAAGACAGGGCTGAACATGCGCGGTGTCTCCTTCTTGAATAACCAGGCGAGACAATTGTTCAGTAGCTCTTTGAAAAACTGGGTGCTTCGGATCGTACCCGAGGCTGTCCAGTGCGATGATGCTCCACACCATGGGTGGAAAAATAGCACCCAGTCCATCGCTATTTGAAAAACGTTCAATCATCCAGTTTTTCGCCTGTTGCACGGCGCGCTGTCGTAAAGGGTTCAATCCCCAGTGATCACAGGTTTTGACCATTTCACTACATGCGTAGAACAAGCGGTCCCAGCTCATCCATGATTGATCGGAAACCGAGTGGGGAAGCGGCCATTTGTTTTCCGAATCCAGATGTTGCGTAAGTTCGCTAATGCCCCGTTCACGCGAAAGACATCGAACAGGTTGAAGGGCGTAAATAATACTGAGAGGTACCAGAATGGTTCGTGTCCAGGCGGACATCTCGTTTAAGTTAAAGGGGATCCTCTGGGGTAAAAGTAACAATTCGGGGGGTACAGCCGGGCATACCTGGTACGGAACTTGCCCCAGCATAGCGAGGTAAAATCGAGTAAAACTATTGATCCCTTCTACCCCACCATTGGATTCAATACTTTGCCGTGCAAGCTGCAGAGACTTCGAATCAGCATGGTGTCCGGTTATCTTTAGTGCCAGGTAAGCTTTTACTGTAGCACTGACATCATCTGGACCTCCTGGGTAGATAGACCAGCCTCCCGTTGACGTCTGTTGTGTCAGTAAATAACGGGCCAGCTTTTGTCCAAGTGGTTGTGTTTCTTGCTTCAGAAAACCCAATAACAGGATGTATTCGGATTCAAGAATGGAGTCACCTTGCAACTCCCCAACCCAAAACCCATCAGCCTGTTGCTGGTCTAGAAGATACTGAATCGTATTTTCTATACATGCAATGCGACGATCGGTGTGTACGGGTGAGTACAATGCCGTACGCATCGGTTGAAAGTTGGTCGGTTGTACTGATGTGACGTTTGATCCCACGATTACAGAGCTCACTCCATTGATCTCGTGTTGACAGAAATTACATCGCATCCGGTGCGATCTGTGGGTCAGCACTCAAAGCAAGATTCTATGAAGTTAGCGAACTTACCTCACAGGTCAAGCGAAAGCGGTTAGGTATTATGTATTTTCTGGCTAAGGTTTTGAGAGTTGATATGCGGTAATTCCCAAATCGGGTTCTGGAAGCTGTTTGGTTTGTGCACTTATCAGCGGGTGTGTGAGTTGAGAAAAGGGGATGTGAAGTACTCGCTTCAGGCGTGACGGCAGCTGTTGGTTAAGAAATATTTTGGTCGAAGGGTCCTGGAATGCATGCGGACCTAGAACGAGGAACTCAACGGTTGATAGTTCCGGTAGGTCCAGGATCCTTGACAGACTGCCAATAGCAATGGCACGGCGCTGGTTTTTTTGGAGATAGAAAAGAAGGGAAGGTTCAGCATAAATATAAATACGTGATTTAGGTGGCAGAACCGAATCCAGTTGACGAGCTGCCTTTTGAATGTGATTGGTTGGGGACCAGAACAACCAGCTCCTGTTATTAGCCACAATCAGCGACACGAATATCAGAGCAAGCAACAGGACCATTGGGAGACGGCGCGAAGAGGATATCTCAGCTGTGCCTGTTTCAGGTGCAATCAACCGGTGACTGATAAATGAAAGAAACTTTCCCGCAGCAATCCAGATACCGGGAAGCCAGGCCAGGGTCAGCCTCGGGTATGGTGTATACAATGGAGTTAGTATTAGAAGGCCAAGGACCCAGCCTATATGAATCCAGGGCCCAGGATGATCCGTGAGAATCGGTGGGTTTTCAAGAGGCCCTTTTCCTATTCGTTTTTCTATCAGCGGAATTGCCAGAGCCGATATTGCAAACAGGAAAAGGAGGTAAAAGGCATTTGTTTGTGATCCGATAGTATAGATGGCAATACAAACAAGACCCGATATGACTACCCTTTTTATAGTCAACACGTTCGCCTGCAGTGGAACAACAAAGCAGGTAACGGCAAGGCCGATCACACTGAGCCCTGAATGCATCGATGTTAGATGATTGACGTGCTCGTTCAAACTGGACAGCCATCCCTGCCATCCAACCAGATATCCCTGGTGATGGTTAATCAGTGCCGAGTAGCCTCCGGGTTGTTGTGAAATGTACAGGTACCAAGGCAGGTATCCAAGAACGGCAATTCCCGTAGCCAGGCACCAGTACTTCAGCAATGGTAGGGTTTGTGAGGCATTTCGGAAAATAGTCGGCACAAAACCAAAAAGACCGAAGAACAGGGGAAGCCAGCCATTGTATTTCGTGTTCCATGCAAGAGCGACCGCTATGCCGCTTGCGATGGACCATTGGTAACGGCATTGGCTCAGCATTTCCGAAATACAGACCAGTGAAAGAACAAAACAGGTTACGAGTAAGCTGTCTGTTAGAGCCATGCGACTATATATGATATGCATTTCGCTGAACATCGCCAGAGACGCGGCGATCAGTGCAGTCGAACGATCATACCAGCGTGAAGCAATCCAGTATGTTACGAGTATTAAAATACAGCCACTAATCTGACTGACAGCAATAGCCGAGAGGCCTTCTATTCCAAAAAAGTAAAATGATATTCCGATTAAACCTGGCAAAAGACTGGGTGCATAGTAGTGGTGATTCACGTAAAAGGGCGATGTGCCATCAAGCTGAAACGGCCATTGCCCACTGAGGCCATATATCCCTTCGTCAAAATGCCAGAGTCCCAGACGGTGGCTGACTGCGCATCTCAGAACAACACCGATGAAAAGAATCATGCCTAGGACGAAATGGGGTATGTGCCATTTGTCAGAGTGGATCATAAAAGCCGGACCTGGAACCTGTCTGGAACCTGTGTTGTTTGGTGTGACATGTTATTACCATTGTACACCTGCGCGTGTACGTCTTCTAACGGATGCGTTAAGATAAGGCGTTTCCTTCGATACTCTGGGTGTTCTTTGTTTAGGGGACAGCCAGGTTCTTGCAAAGGGTTGTGGCCGAATGAAATCGGGGTTTTTTACCTTTTCGGGATTTGGTTCTGGCTGCAGGAGCGCACTGCCGTGAAAATCAAAATATGCGGTGTAACGTGTATCGAAGATGCGACATGTGTTGCCGATGCAGGTGCTGATTTTATCGGTTTTAATTTTTTTTCTGAATCACCCCGTTGCCTGTCTGTAGATGAAGCTCGAGATATTGTTGCACAGTTGCCGGAAACAGTAATGCCTATCGGCTTATTTGTGAATATGCCCGTTTCCCAGATCCGTTCTACGATGATCCGTGCCGGGTTGAAGGGTATCCAACTGCATGGAGATGAAGACCCCGAGGTAGTATGTGACTTGAAGGATTACTTTGTTATTCGGGCTTTTCGCTGCTCGCAGGCAGGATTAGGTCCACTCGACCTTTATTTGGGGCGATGCAAGCGGTTGAATCGTCTTCCGGACGCTGTTTTGATCGACGCTTACGTGCCCGGACTTTATGGAGGAACAGGACAATCTGTTTCCCGGGCATTATTAGCCGAAGGCTATAATTACAAAAAATGGCCAAAATTGATTTTAGCCGGTGGTCTAGATCCGGAGAATGTTTCAGAAGCCATTCGTCTGGTTCGACCATGGGGCGTCGATACAGCGAGTGGTGTTGAGATGAGTGATCAAACCGATGAATCGCCAAAGCGTGTTCGTCCTCGTAAAGATCACCTGAAGATTCAAGATTTTGTACAGGCTGCAAGAAGGATGCAAACCAAATGAATGACTTTGGTCCTACCGACGGATCGGAAGACCTGTGAAAGATGACACAACGTGCGATTAGGAAAAAGACATCATGTCACAGTTAAAGTTTGTTGGAACGAATATTGATGGCTTGCTGGGGCGCGCTGAACAGTTAAAGGTTCGCGACAGGAATCTGAATGATCTGATAGGTCAGTGCTCCTTTACGGATGCGCTTTTTCATATTCTCCTGGGCGAAGTTCCAACGGACCAGCAACGTAAGCTATTGGACATTGTCCTGGTTGCGTTCCATGGCGGTTTTGGATTGTTGCCTCCTACAACACTGGTTCCACGATTGGTAGCTGGTACAGGTGTATCGGTTCCCCAGGCGTTGGCTGCAGGTTATCTCGCGAGCGGTCCTTTTCATGTTGGAGCTGTGGAACAGGCGATGAAACTGTACCAACAGATCGAAACATCCTATCTGACCCAACAGCAATCGGAAAACACGGATCAAGATCTTGAAAACTATGCTGCAGATTTTGTGCAAAAGATGATGGATCGTAATGAAACCGTACATGGTTTCGGACATCCTTTTTTTCGAGTAGATCCTCGTCCCGTTCACATCCGACGTCTGCTTGCGGATATGGATTTTCAAAGTCCGTATCTTCCTATTTATGACGGTGTGACAAGGGGAGCAAATCAGCGCAAGCCTGTGCAACCCAATGTTGATGGCATTACGGGTGTGGTATTACTTTCTTTGGGTATGAGTCCGGAACACGGAACGGGTTTGTTTCTGTTGGCGCGAACTGCTGCGATGCTTGCCCATATCATTGAAGAGCAGACCGTCATGCCTTATCAGACGCAGAAACGCTTTATGGGACTGAATATAGGTCCACTGTTTTCACCCAAATGGTTGTTTAACCTCGACTGGATACAGGCTAGTAAACACTTCAATCAACTGCGTGATAATCGTTTCTACCGGAAATTTCTGGGTCTGGCGAAGCGATCTTATCGTGCACGGGAAAAAGAGGATCGAGATGTGGTGAGCCGTTCAAAGCAGCGGCCACCCCGGTCTTTGAGCGAATTTGCAATCGAAGAAGAACAGGAAGTTTCAAGCGACTCTCAGGGACAGGGAGCGATTTCAGAACCTTTGTTGGCTGCTATTTACGGCATTGTGACCGCTGCCGATCAAATGGGACAGGATGCGGACTCTGAAAAAGAAAAATTGCACCGGGCACTCGAGTTATTGCAAGACGTTTCCGGAATCTCCCAACAGGGACCGGATTCATTTGCGCAACTTGCGAAAGAAGCGGTCGAGGAGAAGGAACAGAAGTAGCGATCGTGGTTGGAGAAGGACATAGGAATTCAGACGGATAGTCAAGTATTCCATATCCATTTTCACTCTGTTTCAAAGGGGTGATGCTCTTCTTCGTCGCGCGTCAAAAATCCCCATTGCAGTGGTTGGTCCTGGCAATAATTTTTATGCAGCGTGAGGGCGGTGAGTGCTTTGGCCATTTCAAAACCGAGGTAAAATGCGTGATGAGGATCAATGGTGTTTTCAGAGATCAATTTCTGAAACAACGCAAACGGATCGGTACCCTGGTGATAGCCCCGATGATTCATGACATGGATGAGTCCCTTTTCAGAAAAAATACGAAAATTCTTATCCGTGATTTTCTTAGAAAGCTCTTTGAGAAAGGGAAGATCATGATATTTCAGTGGCGTATCGCGTAGCACGTGCAACTGCGGTTCCAAGTGTTTGGGAAGAACCTTGTTTTCACAAGCAAAGTAGACAAGTCGACGGGCAAGATCCCATTCTTTTACAGAAGAACGTGCCCAGTTAATTACTTCGGTGGTCAGGATACTCTGAATATTGGCTTCCTGACAAAATCCCGCAAGCAACACATTAATACCAGCAGAGTCAACATCGGTTAATTCAGACAGGTTGCCAACTCCCATCATGATGCGGAAATCAGGCCATTGCTGTCGACAGTTAAGATAGCGTTCCAGCGAACGCGCGAAGCCGAACCCGATCGGCTCCAGGATAGGATCAATACGAAAAGGAGTATTCCAGAACGTAAGTTTTTCAACAGCCAGTTCCAGACTTTCCCAATCGGAAGGTGTTGACGGAATTACAACGACTTCACACCCGAGGTCACGAGCCAGTTCCAGGTTTCCATTTTTCCCGGCATGAACACTCAACACCAGTTCAGCGCCGGCTTGCACGGCACGCTGTACCTCCAGCGAATTGAAACTGTCAACGGATACGCGGAGGCCTTCCTGACATAGTCGCTTTGTGCAATCTTCTATGTTGGTCCAGGTATGTCCCGGAGTACATCCGAGATCGATGATATCAGCACCTGATGTACGGGCATCCAGGGCGCGTGACAAAATCGCGTCCATTGAAAGACTGGGTGCATGATTTATCTCAGCGATGATTTCAAGTGAGTAGGCGCCATAACCAGGGATTGATTCCAGTTTCTGGTCGAAGAATTCTGGTAAGGACCGTAGATCTTTAGGGCCTAAAATAACCGAAGCGTCCACCCGTTGCTGAAGGATATCCAAGTTTCCTTGGCACCAACCCGGTAAAATAATACGGTTGATATTCTTTATATCTGGAAGCTGACGAGCAACCCACTGGGGAGTCATCAGCGCAGCCACGCTGATTTTCAAGGTAACAATTTCATATTCGAATCCAACAGCTGTAGAGAGTGGTTCAACCGTATCCCTCAATGCGGACTCAGCCAGTTTTCCGGTAACGAATAACAGACGTTCCTTAGCGGCAGGCATGAGACATCAGTACTAAGAAGGAGAACAGATAAGGAGAGGAGTGAATTCTGAATAATTCAGGACACCCATTTTTTTGGATAACCGTCTAGACAGGAGGACTCGGGTGGAGTCCAGGTCACAATTTCCTCGATGCGGCGAGCGAGCTCAAAGTCATGGTCGGTAATGCCACGAACACGATGGGTTTGCAGCTTAACGGTGACTTTCGCGTACCCAATGTTAAGATCCGGATGGTGATAGGCGGCATCGGAAAGAAAACCAATGGTATTGACCAGCATCAAGGTGTGCGCCCATCCCGGAGTTGTGTAACTTCTCCGTATCCATCCATCCTGTAAAGTCCATCCCGACAGACCTTTTAGTTCTTCTTCAATTTCGACGTCGGAATAAACCGTGTCACGCGGTGTATTCATGATTTTCTCCATTTGGAATATTATCGAACGGCGCCACCATTCACTCGCACGATCTGACCGGTCATGAAGGAAGCTTTGGATGAGCACAGGAATACAGCTGCAGCAGCGACATCGTCAGGTTTTCCCCAGCGTTTCAAGGGTGCTTCGCTTTGAGCCCGTTCTTGCCAGGCTTCCGAAGCCTGCTCACCCCATTGTGTTTTAATCCATCCAGGTGCGAGGCAGTTGACTCTTACTTCAGGGGCAAGCGTAAGAGCAAGACTCCTGGAAAAGGCCATAACGGCTGCTTTTGAAGCAGAAAAGAGCTGCCCGCTGTCACCTTCGAATCCCGTTTCAGCCTGATCCCATCCCATGTTGAGGATAACACCCCCCTGGTGTTGTTTCATACGTTGTCCGACTGCCCTGGAAAGCAACATCGTAGCGATCAGATCCACTTCGAGCAGTGTGTTCAGTTTTTCTTCAAAGGGCAGAGCGGCCCCTGATCCGGTAAGAATATCGGATCCAGCATTGTTAACCCAAACATTAATACCATCCGTCAGATCCCATGCCTGTTCCAACAGCAACTGACAGGTTTCGGGATTACGGAGATCTCCGGTCAGGATGGCACTTTTTTGTCCATAGCTACGAATGCAGTCGACCACTTTCTGGCCTTCCTCAACCGATTGTCGGCAATGGACCAGAACGTCAGCTCCAGCCTGTGCCAGGGCAAGAGCAATGGAACGACCAATTCCGCTTGACGCTCCGGTTACCAATGCTGAGGTATTTGTCAAATTCACGCCAACCTCTTGCAAACAAAGATTTTTAGTTACTTAACGGTAACATTCCTGTCCGGAACCTCAAGGTTGGAACGGGGTTGTATTGTCTGACGATGCTCAAGAGGATAAACTGAACAGTGGTTTATATGGGGTATTTCAACCAATTCAGAGGGCGAAATGTTCACGCTGTATTCAGACCAATGGGGACGGAACTGTGAGGGAATCCACCGACGGGAACTCCTTCGTGTAGGGTCACTCGGAATGGCGGGTTTAACGCTTTCGAATTGGAGTCGAGCGAAGGCCGAGAGCCCTACGGACTTCGTGCGTGATAAATCCATTGTTATCCTGAATCTTCAGGGTGGACCCACGCAGATCGAGACTTTCGATCCCAAAATGACCGCCCCGAGTGAATACCGCGCAATGTTTGGTGAAACGCGCACCAGTCTTTCAGGGGTGACCTTTGGCAGCCATTTCCCTCGGCTAGCTGCGATGGCAGATCAATTGGCGATTGTAAGAAGTTATCGCCACGGAATCAGCAGCCATGGTGTGGCTGCAAAGCATGTCATGGCTGGTGGAAATTCGACCGGTGCTCAGATGGGATCAATCTACGCACGCATTGCAGGAATGACCAATCCTGAAACGGGAATGCCGGTTAACAGTGTGGTACCCCCAGCCAGTCTCGGAGAATCGTACAAAAAATATGGCGGTGCCGGCGATCGTGTTACTTCTACGGGTTCTCTGCCGGCGTCTTACCGGCCGTTTGACCCCAGTGCGGGAAGTGAGTTACTTAATAATATGAAGCTGACCATTCCCGAGAACCGACTCGGTGATCGTCGTACGCTTCTGGGGTACCTCGATCGTTTCAAGAGAAATTTTGAAGGAACCACAACGCTGCAGGGTTCTGAACAGTTCGAGCAGCAGGCATTTGATGTGATTCTTGGAGGAATCAGCAATGCCTTTGATATGAGCAATGAAAATCCTAATCTTGTAGAGCGTTACGATACGTCGATGTATGAGATTCCGCAGCGTTTGTTCGACAAACGAACAGCAATCAATAAACAGTTGCCTGTCAGTCACTCTCCGGCTGCACTGGGCCGGCAGATGCTGATGACCCGACGGTTATTGGAGTCAGGGTGCCGCTTCATAACCGTGACAAACAATGGCTGGGATATGCACGGGATCCACGAGTATGAGATTGCGGATGGAATGCCGTTGCTGGGTCCTGCAGTGGATCGAGCGGTCAGCGCCTTTTTGGAAGATCTGGCTTCTAGAGGAATGACCGACGATGTCCTGTTGGTGATTACTGGAGAATTCGGCCGGACTCCACGAATTAATAAAGATCTTGGTCGCGATCACTGGGGCAATTTGTGTACGCTTGCTTTTGCGGGCGGAGGGTTACCAATGGGGCAGGTAATCGGAAAATCGGATAAAAACGCGGCAGCACCAGCCAGTGATCCGATTTCCAGCAGCAATCTTTTGGGTACCATCATGCACTATCTTCTCGATATTGGTAAAGTGCGTCTGCTCAGTGGAATTCCCACCGAGATCAGTCGCGCACTGGAACAAAGTACTCCTATCCGAGAACTGATTTCGTAGTTATCGGAAATGCCCAATGTGAAGATTGCAGAGCTCCATGAAATGGTCATTGATGACCGTAATCACCCTTGTGCTGCCGGTGGGCTGTAAGAGCTTAGATAATTCTCTTATTCAAGCTGCCAAAAATGGAAACATCGAAGCCGCAAAACAAGCCATTGATGATGGCGCGAATGTGAATGCGAAGGATAAGTCAGGTATTATCTTTAAAGGCGTAACGCTGCTAGCGGTGGCCAAACCCAATTGCGAGACTGCCAAGCCATCCGCAAATATCAAGAATTAGCAAAAATGCCTCGCTTGGTGCAGCATGGGCGGTTTGCGTTCAGCTTTGATGCGACGGAAGGGAAGGTCTACGAGGTTCAGGATTCATTTGACCTGCGGAACTCGGAAGTGATCAAGACCTACAGCGGGACAGGCGTCTCGGTTCTAATGCAGCGGAGTGATTTTCTCGCATATCGCTGACTTTTCAACACCTAGCACTGAATACAGGAAGATCACCGCTTTCCTTAACGTTTCTGGTTTTTAGGTGTAGAATCCGAAAAAGTGTGACCGAAGAAACATCAAATTTTCAGTCATTTGTAATCAATTGATTAGATGTTCTTAGAATGAAACACTTACTAGTCACAATAATCGCTGCCGTTCTCTTCGTGGATCGTTTTTACTCAGTGATTTTTCTTGCCGTGGTGTTGTCACTTGGCCAGGTGCTTGGTCAAGAAGCGAAGCCGTCCGGCGGCCCAGAGTTGCTCTTTGGCCTGGATAACGTCATCGATGTCCATATTCGGATCGAACCGGAGGAATGGGCCAAGTTGCAACCACCAAAGGGGACGAAAATGGACATTGATGTGGCGATCCAAGATGTAATGGTGGACGCTATTACCGGTGGGCATTTTCGTAGTGAGAAATCGACACGGCCTGGGCTGGCCGGATATTTGGGTGTCGATCACCAGTACGGTAAAGCGGAAGTCACGATTGACGGCGAAACGGTTAAAGGGATCGGCCTGCGCTACAAGGGGAACGGGACATTCCTTGCATATGTTGAGGGTGATGTGACAAGGCGATTGTCGTTCAAGATCGATTTCAACGAATATGATGATGAACTGGAGTTCCGCGGTCTAACCAAGGTAAACCTCAACAACGGGTCCCTGATGCGTGAGCCATTGTCGTATGAGTTGTTTCGTGAGGCGGGGATTCACTGTTCCCGGGTCGGATACGCGAAGGTCAGCCTGACCATTCCTGGCAAGATCGATCGTCGACCGCATGGGCTCTACACGGTGATTGAGCAGGTGGACAAGCGGTTCCTCAAGGACCGTTATAGATCGACGAAGGGACTATTGATGAAGCCAAGCACCTTTGGCGCGTTCCGGTATTTTGGTGGGGAATGGGATGAGTACGAGATCGGCTTTGTCCCCAAGACCAAGCCAACGGAGGAACAAAAACAGCGTGTCATCGAATTCGCGAGGTTAATTCACAAGTCCGGGGATGAGGCCTTTGAAGAAAAGGTGGAGGAATATCTCGATGTCGACCAGTTCCTCAGGTTTATAGCTGTAAATGTGTTACTCACCAACCTCGACAGTTTTCTTAGCGGTTCCCAGAACCACTATATTTATCTTGAGCCAGAATCGAACAAGTTTCAGTTTTTTCCATGGGACATGGACAGCTCGTTTGGCGTGGCCGAGTTTTGGAATGGAACGCCGGAGACGTGTCGTGACATGAGCATTGATCATCCTGCCGGAAAGGGGCACACACTCATTGAGCGCGTCTTGAACATCCCGCGCTATAAACAGATATATCACGATTATCTGGACACCTATCTGAACACCATCTTCGCTGAGGAAAAGATGCACCAGAAGATTGAAAGAGTGGGAGCATTTGTTCGTCCGCTGGTCAAGATGATCAATGGCCGTAAGGCAACCGATGGTTTTGACGCGGTACTGGCCGAAAGGCCGAACGATTTGGAACAGCAACCGTTGAAGTATTTTGTGACCAAGCGGCGTGCGTCGGTGCGTCGGCAGCTTGATGGAGAGTCGGAAGGCCATATTCTTTTTGATAAGCCGCCGGACTGGAGGGAAATAATTGGTTGGGACTGGGGGAAAATAATTTGGCGGCTTATCAAAAAGAATATGGCCTTCCGTTGGGGTATCGCGATACTGTCGGTCTTGTTGCTCAACTTTTCCGGGTGGCTTTGGGGTGTGGTGGTCGGCTTTCGTGGCAGCATTTTGTGGGGGTTTTTGAACATGTTTTTCTATCCGATTACTCCTGTCATCTACGGTTTTGGAGTTCGCAAAGAACCGGGCCGGCGCTCGGCCATGTGGGCGTTATTCTGTACTCTATGTTTTGTGGCGCTAATTGTGAAAGCGATGGTTATGTGGGGCGAGTGACAGTGTCAATATGCTATTCATCTCAACAGCGCCAAAAGCATCGCCGGCCTTCTTCGCATAAACGGTGAGGCATTGAAATCGGAAGGAAAATAAAACCTCAGTTCCACTTGGCCTATCGGGACAGATTCGCCAGAAGTAGTGAGGAGAATATGAAAACAAGTGGCGGCTGAATCGTTCAACAACGCTGGTGAGTAGCATTACGCTGTTACGGACCGGCTTATATTCTTCTGTTTTGTGAACGTTCCGGTATGTGCATTTCGAAGTGGTATTCCCAAAACACAGGTTAAGGCATGCTAATGAGTGGGATAGAAGGTCCGGCCACTTCGGGATAGATGGGTCAATTGTTCTGTTGGCGAGAATCGATTTCCCAGCGGTGCATATTTTTGAAGCTTTTCTACAATCAGCGTCAGACCAGTGTTGTCGGCCCATCGAAGAATTCCGCCGCGAAACTGTGGAAAACCGGTGCCGAGAATCAGTCCCATGTCTACATCATCGGGTTCTCGAACGATGTTTTCTGAGAGCACCAGACTGGCTTCGTTTAACATGGAAAGGAACAGCCGGTCCGTAATTTCCTGCTCAGTAGGTTGTTGCGAGGTGTTTTTCAGTTCCCGAATGGGATTCAATAATTGATGGAGTATGTCTGGGAGTTCGGTATGTTTTCTGCCTTTAGAATCGTAACTATAGAAGCCAGATCCGGATTTGTTGCCCAGATGTCCCGCTTTGACGAGGTCTTTCAGTATTTGAGCGGGTTGCGCGCGGTCACCAAAGGCATCCTGCACGACACTTCCGGCATACAGTGCGGTGTCCAGTCCGACAAGGTCGTAAAGACGAATGGGTCCCATGGGCATCCCGAAACGAGTTGCGGCGCGATCAATGAATTCCGGGGAAGCACCTTCCTCGAGCAGTAGCAATGCTTCGTTCATGTAAGGCAGTAGAATACGATTGACAAGAAAACCAGGGCAATCATTTACAACAATTGGTTTTTTCCCAATTCGTTTTGCCAGTGCCACCACGGTTGTGACCGCCTCATCGGTTGTCTGGTCGCCCCGAATCACTTCAACCAGTTGCATGCGGTCTACGGGATTAAAGAAGTGCAGTCCTAAAAAGCGATGTGGAAAGCGCACAGACTTTGCCATTTCCGAGATGGATATGGTGGAGGTATTTGAGGCGAGTAGACATGTTTCCGGTAAATGGTCTGCAAGCTGCTCGAAAATTTTGGTTTTGAGTTCTTTCTTTTCGGTTACCGCCTCGATTACGAGATTACAGTCAGACAGAGCATCCAGGGAACGACTGGTTGTGAGTGTTTTCAGCAGGTTCGCAAGATCTTTGTCCGTGGCACGCCCTATGCGCATCCGGCTTTCTACTACCTTTTGTGCGCGTTGCAATCCTTTTTGCAGTTGTTCTTCCGAAACGTCAGTCATAACCACCGGAATGAATTTGCGAGCATGAGCGGTTGCAATACCAGCACCCATCAGACCAGCACCGATGACGCCTACCTGATCAACGGTAGCAGGTTGTATGTCAGGATCTGTGATTCCGGAATCCCGTTCGAGTCGGCGCATCATGAAAAACACCGCAATGAGGTTTTTGGAAATCTCGGTACCGATCAGAGAGCTCACTTCTTTACGCTCAATTTCCAGGCCTTCTTCGAGTGTACGTTTACACCCTTCTCTGATGGCTGTCAGGGCTTGTATTGGCGCCGGATAGTGTCCCTTGGTTTCAGACCGAATTTTCCCTTCGGCCACCGTGAAAATGAAACGCTCCTGGTCTTCCGAAATTCCGACCGGTTGCAGCATGCGCGTTCGCTGTGCCTGCCACTGCTGAGGATCGCTGAGGGCTAACAGGGGAGAGGAGGGATCCTTGCCCATGTAAGTTACCAGACGGTGTGCTTGTTCCATGAGTTGATCCGGATCCACAACGTCGAAAAGAAGCCCGAGTTCGTATGCCTGCTGCGATGTGATCGGCTTGCCTGAACAAATCATGTCAATTGAATTGGCAACCCCTATGACGCGCATCAATCGTTGCGTACCACCCCAGCCGGGAATGATTCCAATATTGACTTCCGGAAGACCAATTCGAGTATGCGATCCGGAATCACTGATTCTCTGATCCACGGCGAGAATAAATTCGGTGCCACCACCCATGGTGGGCCCATTTACAGCGGCTACGGTTGGAAAGGGAAGCTGGCTGACTCGATGAAACGTTTGCTGCCCGAAAGCAATCAGTTGCTGCAACTGGTCTTGATTACTGCGTGCTAAGGAAAGCTCGTTCAAATCGGCGCCTGCAACGAACTGTTTGGACTTGCCACTGGAAAAAATAAGGCCTTTCAGTTCGTGGTTCTTTTCCAGCTCATCCAGAAGTGAGTTCAGGTCTTCCATGACAGAGCGTGAGAAAAGATTGACGGGTGAATCCGGCAAATCAAAGGTGACGATGCCGATTCCATCTGAAGATTCAAATCGAAATGCCGACGGAGAACTAAGGGTCATGCGTTGCTCCTGAAAGATCGCGCGTGGACGTACACTTCTATTAGTTATCGGTTACGAGCTGTACAGGATGCCAGTTAATCGAAAGCCAGAGACCGAATGGAATGCATTTGGTTTCTGTTTCCCGTCCTGAACACAAGAAGGAAGTGGGGTCGCAGGCCTTTTCTTCAGATATCAAAAAAGTTGATACAACATGAGGTAGACGATGACACCTGTCACGGAAACATACATCCATAAAGGCCATGTCCATCGTGCAACGCGACGATGTCTGTCAAAATTTCCAACAAATGCTTGGTAGAGGATGAAAAGTACAAGTGGGACGATTGTAATCGCAAGTACGATGTGAGAAAGAAGAATCGAAAAATAGATAATTCTTATGGTTGGGTTTTGTCCGGAAAAAGGGCGGTGTCCGGCATGATAGTGATAGTACAGATAGCAGATAAGAAACAGGGCTGAAAAAAACGTTGCGGACAGCATACAGTTGCGATGTGCCTGGTGACGATGGCGTCGGATATAAAAGTATCCTGCCGCCAGGAAAAAGGTGGCGGTCAGATTCAGACAGGCATTAACAGCAGGCAAGGTCGCCGTATCCATACTACTCTCTTAACAATCTTTGGGTGTCACGCCGAAGTCGGGAAATCGAGCCTGCCAGGTTACTGTCGTAATACCCTCGAATACGCCCGAGGCGATCAATCAGCACAAAGCGTGTGCTGTGTAAATTCGGGGACTCACCAGCTGGAAGCTTGAAACCTTCTTTGATTAACGGGCTTAACAAATCCTTTTCACCCGTCACAAAAAACCATCGCTCCGGATCAGACTGATAACTTGCCGCATAGGTGTTCAGCACGTCAGGGGTGTCATAATCAGGATCTACGCTCATTGAAACAAGGGCGAAATCGGGATTGTTTCTGAAAAATCGCTGTAGGCGCGCAAACTGTTGACTCATGTTGGGACAAGGTCCCGGACACCGTGTGAAGATAAAGTTTGCAATCCATATTTTCCCTAGCAACGACTCACGTGAAATAGAATCTCCACTGCGTTCTAAGAGTGAAAAATCTGGTAGCGTACCCAGTAACGGAAGTCCACCCTGGGTTCCGGTTGAGGTCGGTAGGGTACCCCAAATCACGGGACTTGGAGTCCTTGATTTCAGGTAGTTACGTCCCGTTATCAAGATCCCCAGGAATACGGAAACAACCATAGCGGTAGCCACCAGGTACGGTCGTTTTGCCAGAGGAAAGGTTTCGAGGAAAGCGGGCAAGTTCATGACTCGCTGAGGCCAGTTCGGTGTACGGTACGAGATGCCAGAAAGAAAAGTACGGCCGTGGAAAGAAAACTCACAAGAAGACACCACATTCCATCGGATGCAACGCTGGGTTGGTTGTAGAGCCCGTGCCGCAGTGCCGAGACACTATAGCTCAAAGGATTGGCCCACATCAGCCACTGTACCCATGTGAATGCTCCGCTGATTGGAAACAGCGCACCGGATAGAAACCACATTGGAAGAAAAAGCATGTTCATTATGCTGTGGAAACCGGAAGTCGATTCGGATCGCCAGGCAAAAATAAACCCCAGAGCGGTTAACTCAAAAGAAGTGATCAACATTACAGTCACAATGAACATAAAATGAAAGACTGTGAAATGACTCATTTCACCCTGGATAATTGGATAGATCATACCAATCAGTAAGAAAAAACTACCTTGTAGGAAGGCCAGGGAAGTCCCGCCAAGAATGGTTCCCAAAGCGATGCTGGAGCGAGGAACCGGTGCGACAAGGACGGCCTGTAGAAAACCCTCTCGACGGCTTTCAATCAGGGAGAAAGAAGAAAAGATAGCGGTGAAAAGGACGATCATGATGGATGTCCCAGGGACAAAGAACTCGAGATAATTCGCGGTATCTTCACCAGCTGTTGAACCTTGCAGTGAAGTTCCGATTCCGGAACCGATGAGAACCCAGAAAAGGACAGGGGTAACAAATGCACCGATGACACGACTTCGCTGTCGGAAAAAACGGGTGCATTCACGATGCCACAAAGTCTTTGCTGCAGGCCAAAAAGTGTTTTTATCAGGGGAATTCATCAGCGGGTGCTTTCTAGGTTTTGTTCCCAGAATTGGTGTCCGGTGTGGCGTATAAAGACATCTTCGAGATTGGGTTTTCCGATGGTCACACTGTCGATGTTTTCACCAAAAGCAGTCAATAAGTCACGAACCAGTTCGTGTCCCTTTTCATATTCGAAACGGACCGTTCCGTTGAGTATTTCTGCCGACGTGTCAAAACGTTCACGAAGCTGACATAACAAGGTTTCAGGATCCGCTGTCTGCAGCGAAACGACATCGCCTCCAATTTGTTGTTTGAGTTCCGTAGGAGAACCCATACTGACAATTTTTCCCTGATCGAGAATAACAAGACGATCACACCTTTCGGCTTCTTCCATCAGGTGAGTCGTCACGAGAATGGTTACTCCATCCTGTTTGCACAATCGGTTTAAGTACTGCCACAAATCACTGCGTGCACCCGGATCCAGTCCGGTGGTCGGTTCATCCAGAAACAGAAGCTCAGGCTGGTGCAGGAGCCCTTTGGCGACTTCCAGTCGACGCTGCATTCCTCCAGAAAATGTTTTGATTCGGTCGTCGGCACGGTCAGCCAGGCCGACTTGTTCAAGTAAAGTGTCACAGCGTGCGCGTAGTTCGGGTTCGTTGAGACCATAGAGATGGCCCTGATGAACCAGGTTTTCTCGAGCGGTCAGTTCTTTATCAAGGCTGGGAGACTGGAATACGACGCCGAAATGACGTCGCACCTTTTCCGGATGTTGGGTTACATCTGTTCCAAGAATACGTGCGGTTCCAGCGTAAGGTCTAATCAAGGTAGACAGAATGCGAAAAAGGGTGGTCTTACCTCCTCCGTTTGGACCGAGTAGTCCAAATATTTCACCCCGCTTGACCTGAAAATCAATACCGGCAAGGGCGAGGTTCTTCCCGTATCGGTGTTCCAGACCATCGACTTCGACCATGGGGGAATCGTTCACAAAAATCCTTTTCATCCAGCCTTCGGGGTGTAGAAAATAGGCACCATCAAATCACAGGAAGATTTGCACAGGAGCGGAATATTCAGATGCGGACGTTTATCCTATCCCATGTGCAGGGATTTGTCACGCGTGTCGAGGATCGCGTGTTGGAACACCATCCATTCGCATCGGCAGGGTCAGTCCGCGTTGGTTGAGGTGTGAAACGTCATATCAAAGGATGTGAGGATGGTCGTCATCGTGAGACTGCGAAGAGGAGCCGGACCGATCGCCAAACGAGAGACCTTCCGATGAGACGTTGTCGGAAGCGGGCTCCTGGTGACTGTCCGAAACCGGTACGAGAGAATCCTCGTCATCTTCATTGTTTGAGGTCAAATCAGAGGCATTGCCAAAGTCTTCTGTAGTTGAGATAGCAGCATCTGCTGACTCCGAGTTCTCATTTTCGCTTAGAATATGAGGAATGTCGTCACCTGAGGTCCAATCCGATCGATCGCCATGCAGAATCCCATCCGTAGAGATGTCCTGATCTGCACTTATGGTATGGTCATTGCCTACCACGATGTCGGTAGCATTTCCGGAGGTGAGATGGTTTGACGGGGATTCGGGGCTGTCACCGATTCCAGGTAATGGAGTTTCCGAAATCACGTCAGGATGGCGGCGGCTACCTCGGATTCGATCATGTCCACTACCGGGATAGATAAGGTCTTTGCCTCGGGAACCACGTATCTTGTCGTTACCCGCTCCGGTTTGAATCGTATCATCACCGGATCCGCCATTGACGTAGGCTCGAGTAGGAATCATCTCGTCAAAGTGAATGATATCGTCTCCACGCTTACCCCAAATCTTAATTTTTCGGACATCTGAGACACGGAAACTTTGCTCTGCCCGACTGTTTAACCGTACGAGAAGACGATCGTCGGTTTCGTTAAGGTCGATTTCAATAGTGTCTGCGTGTCGGCTTCCTTTAATGCGTAATACCTTACCACGTAACTTGGCTTTTCTTATTCCGGCTTCAGAGCGGTTCTGAATAGTGTCCTGGTGATCGTCATTGTCCTGGTGATCATCATTGTCCTGGTGATCGTCATTGTCCTGGTGATCATCATCGTCCTGGTGATCAT
>CAXEIY010000211.1:0-4295 GCA_963996245.1 uncultured Planctomycetia bacterium
AGACCCGGATCATGCATGGGATGAACCTGCTCAACGGATCTTAACGACAAAACTTCAGGGACGGTATGACAGTCTTGATTGTATGTTCCAAAAAGAAAGTCCAACAATGGCACTGGTTACGATGGAAGCAGTCCATGCACCTCCGATAATCGACCAGTTACTGGAAGGCGGTTGTCACGTTTTTGCCGAAAAACCAGCCTGTGTTGCTCTACACCAGTTTACCCCACTCGTAGAGAAGGCGGACCGTAAACGCCTTCATCTCATGTTCGCATTTGCTAACCGAATCGCTCCTGAAGTCAAAGCGGCACGTACATTGATAACAGAAGGGCACCTGGGCCGAATTTATGGTCTGGACATGCATCTGATTGCTGATCAGACACGACTGACTCGCATTGCCTATCAGAAGCAGTGGTTTGCGGATCGGACTCGCTCCGGTGGAGGTCACTTGATATGGCTGGGAATACACTGGCTCGATCTCTGTATGCACCTCACCGGTTCCCGAATCACTCACGTTACGGGGGCTATCGCTAACGTAGGAGGGCAGACCATTGGAGTCGAGGATTCTGCTGTTGCCACGCTTGAATTCGACAACGGAACACTAGGCACACTGACCTCGGGCTACTTCCTTGACAAGGGTTATCACTCTCAAATCAAGATATGGGGGTCACAGGGATGGTTACAGCTGCAACCTGGTCAAACACCAGCCCTGAGTTGGAATGCCACCAAAGAACCATCCGGGGATTCCGTACAGCACTTCACCGGAGCCACGCAGCCGCGTGGATACACTCCCTTTGTCCAGCAGGCAGTCGCAAGCTGCGCCGGTCACGGCAGCGTGCCGATCAGCAACGAAGAGAGTCTCGCAGCCCTGCAAACGGTTTTCGCAATCTATCGTTCTGCAGACACAGGCCGTCGAATGCCTCGAACCCCTGAGATGTCCAATTGATTCTACCTTTTCAAATGCGATGTTCGTCGCATTAACAATCTTGGCCCAGGGATGGACAGAACGATGTGCTCAGACACGGGTACAACCTATGTGCATCGACAAATAATCTGATATGGTAGGTTGGCAGTTCGGTATCGGATGAACACAGCCTGTGAACGACCCTCATCCCATCGCGATACTCACCTTGGATTCCCACCCATTAATACCTCGTTACTCTGGATTACCTAATGACCATTGACCAAACATTACTCGATGCAATTGATGGAGAGTGGATTGCGCAAAAGGCCGAAGAACTGGTTTGCACTCCGAGTGTCACTCTCCACGAACAGGAAGTATGCGAACTGTACACGCAACTGCTCCGAGACCTTGGGTTAACCGTCGATGTGCGTGAAGTTACGCCTGGACGTTCAAATCTCTATGCCTCAATCCCGGGAAAAGGTAATGGCCACACCCTGATGCTGAACGGGCATCTCGACACCATTCCCAACCAGAACAATCAACCCTGTTTTCGAGACGGAGATCTGCTATACGGCCGAGGCACGACAGACATGAAGGGCGCCATGGCATCGATCCTGGGAACTGCACGCGCATTTCTTGAAACCGGTATTCAGCTGAATGGTGACCTTGTACTCACAGCTGTCGTTGGCCACGAAGAACCGGAGGCCGAAAAGGACGGGCCACAGGCATTGATTGCAGACATTAATTCTGGACGTACTCACTGCGACCGCATCATTATCGTAGAAGGTCCCGACGCACTGTGGGTGATGAGCATGGGGTCTATGGTCTTTACGATTACCCTGGATTCCCATCAAGGAGGAACACACACCCAGTATGTTCCCATATCTGAAAATCCACTGCGGGTGGTCGGTGATCTTCTAAATCGATTGTGTCAGTTCCAGGATGAACTCAATAACACCACCTCACATCCCCTTGCGGGTCCCGAGCGGATTGACCTCGGCATTGTTCATTGTGGGGACTATTTTAATCGTATCCCCCGAGATGGAACACTTACTGGCACACGTCGATGGTCCCCTGGCAAAGAGGCTCCTGCCGTCCTTGCTGAACTTCAGAGTCTCTGCGATCAAGTGCGAGCAGAAACATCTCATCAACTGCATGTTTCCATGGAGCATGAACGCGAACCGTTCGAAACTCCCGTGCATGATCCGATTGTTGCTGCCGTATCCAAGGCGCACCATCGTGTAACGGGTACCGACGCAGCCACTGTCGGAAAACGAATTGTCGGTGACGCTAATCTCTATGTTCATGGATCTCAGGTTCCCACCATTTACTACGGCCCGAGTAATGAAACCGCACATGCCGATGTCGAAAATGTATCTCTCACGCGTCTGGAATCTGCCGCCAAGGTCTATGCTCTGTCCGCTCTTCATTATTGCGGGCTTGCGGAGTAGAGTAGGCGTTATGAGGCCGTTCTTTGCGGTCCCATCGATGACCTCCAACCCAGAACAAACTGTTTACCTATGGACGTACACGCAATCCGCTCAGACTTTCCCGCTTTAGATAACTACATCTGGTTTCAGAATGGCGGCGTCAGTATTACTCCGAAACCGGTTGCTGAATCGCACCTGGGCTACATGAACGAACTGTTGCAACGCGGTCCGATGCACATTATCTATCCCGAGGAAGAAGACCCGCGCCGAGAACAGACCATGCAGTGTCTGGCTGATTTTTTTTCAGTCTCACCTAGGGAACTGGCGTTGATGCGTGGTGTCAGTGAGGCCTTTCAAACCGTTCTTCGCGGTCTCAGGTGGAATCCGGGAGATGAGCTGATCATTTCTTCTGACGAAGAAGCTGCACTGTTACTTCCGGTCCTTCACCTGCGTGACCAACATGGCATTCAGATTACTAAATTGCCCGTAATGCTGTCTCCAACAGATCAATTGCTCTGGCTGGAAGAACACATCTCTGAGAAGACCAGACTGTTGGCACTTAGTCACGTGACTACTGATCTCGGAGTACGTCTCTCCGTTTCGAAACTCTGTGCACATGCCCGGGAAAAAGGAGTCCACACATTTGTTGACCTGGCGCACTCTGCAGGCCTGTTCCCAATTGCTATTTCCGATTTGAATTGCGATTTCGCCGGACTGCTTTCCTACAAATGGATGTACGCTCCTTACGCTTCCGGGCTGCTTTACGTCGATTCTCAAAAGCTGAACACACTGGATGTCACGTATGCGGGGGGCCGCAGCGAGCAGTGGTTGAATTTTGAACAGGATGGATATGAACTCAAAGATACGGCTGGAAGATTCCAGTATGGGCCCTGGTCCTGGCCTCTTGTACATGCCTGGGCTGATGCAACTCGTTATCTCGAAAAAATTGGAATCAGTGACATCTGGAAACGTACCACCAACTTGACCGACCAACTGAAAGCATCTTTGACAAACATCGAAGGAGTTACCCTTCTTACACCCTTATGTGCAGAGCAGTCTGCGTCGCTTGTTTCCTTCAGTGTCGAAGGGTATACCGGCGAGCAACTGGCTGAAATCCTATTAAAGCAATGGAACATGATTGTCAAACCCCTGCCACATACAAGGGAAGGACTGCGTGTCAGTGTTCCCTTTTTTAGTCTGGACACCGAGATCGATCTTTTGATTGAAGCAATCCGCAACTTGGCTTCCTGCCAACCAACCGACTTGCCTGACTTAAAATAATTTATTACGCCGGTAGATGTCTTGTATGGTGCAATCCGGATAACAGATACTACACATATCGTGGCACATGATGCCTGTACCACAACGACCTCCTTGTTACCGACAACACACACCCCAAACATAAAACTGGATACCGCCATGAACGAAGGTGAATTTCGACTGCAGAAAATGACACGCCGAGAATTTCGCGAAGCGCTGGATGCTGGTCGATTCAACAGCTGCATCATACCCACTGGTGCCATCGAACAACACCTGGAACACCTGGCCATGGAACATGACATTCGCTCGGCTAACTGCATTGCAGAGGCCGTCGCTACTAATCTTTATCCCAACGTAACCGTAACCACTCCCGTTCAAATTGGCATTTCAGAACATCACATGATTCACAAGGGGACGGTGACTGCGAAACCCGGCTCCTGGCTTTCGATTATTTTTGATGCGATTGAAAGCATGGTACGGCACGGATGCCATAACGTGCTTGTTCTCAACGGCCACGGAGGCAATGAGGCTCCCGTTTACGGTATCCTGAGACAGTGGCAGCTGTTCTTCCAGGACACCTATCCTGACGCCAATATCCAGTTTCATTCGTACTGGAATCTCAGCCGGGAAAAGGCAGAGACTATCTCCACAACCGGTGTGCCTGGTCACGCTCAGGAATACGAAACTTCACTTGCTATGGCACT
>CAXEIY010000212.1:0-15466 GCA_963996245.1 uncultured Planctomycetia bacterium
CAGTCTTATGAACTGATAAAACGCCGGCGTATTCAATGAGAATCCCACAAAAAGTATCTATTCCCCACAGCGGGGACAGAGTTCTTAATCGATAATTGATGATAATGGGGAATCTTCCAAGTGAAACCAGAAATAAAGACCACGAAGAGGTGTTTGTGATCATGCGGTGTATTCAAATTGCGTCACCTGGTAACTATCCAATATACTGATGGAGTAATTCCTGCCTTGTTCTACCAAGTGACGCGTTGTACTTTCCATGACAAGAATGACAACCGACACGGGTGCTTTAAATAAAGGTCGTTCCGATGCTTCATATTCTTGGAAAGTTAAAAAACACGTGCGCTGGTGTAGGAAGAAGAGAACTTTTACAAGTGGGTGGCATGGGGTTACTGGGACTTCAAGTTCCCCGGCTGCTGGCTTTGGAAGAACAGAAGGAAAGCGTTCTTAAGCCAAAGGCCAAGTCCGTCATCTTCCTGTTTCTGTTTGGCGGGCCGAGCCAACTGGAAACGTTTGATATGAAGCCAAAAGCCCCTGAAAAAATTCGAGGACCTTTCAAGCCCATATCCTCGCGTACTCCCGGGTTGCGCATAGCGGAACATTTACCTAAAACAGCTATGGTGTCAGATAAGTTTTGCGCAATACGGACTGTGACGCACAATTATAATGATCACAGCGGGGCCGGGCACTACATTCAAACCGGACACCGATGGCAAATACCTATCCGCGGCGGATTCGGCGCAACCGACCAGGATTGGCCGTCAATGGGGTCCATCGTTGATTACCTGGAAACCGACCAAGGGACTCAGCAGCAAAAACGGTTACCTAATTATGTTGTTTTACCAAACTGGTTAGGTGCGCTTCAGGAAAAAGGGCAATATCGTCGACCCGGTCAGTACGGAGGCTGGTTGGGTAAGGGGTTCGATCCTCTTAACACAAACATTACCAAAAAGGATCTCACCGATAATCCATATTGGCGTGACTGTACAGATGAGGAGCTTCATTTCGCAATACAGGGTCTGTTGAGTCCGCAGGAAATGACGTTGGACCGATTGAGTCATCGACGATCGTTACTGGAGCAATTTGATTCTCAGCGTGCGAATCTGGATCAAAATCGATGGTCGGGATCCTGGGATCAGTTCAAACTGCGGGCGCTTGATCTGGTGATGTCGGACCAAACCAGAACTGCTCTGGACATTCAACAAGAGCCCGCATCGCTAAGAGATCGATATGGTCGTCACCTTTATGGCCAGTCCTGCTTAATGGCGCGACGATTGATTGAAACGGGTGTTCGTTTTGTCACGGTACACTACGATTGCGTCGATGGGTACAGCTGGGATTCTCATCGCAGTAGCCATCATCTAAAGAATTATTTGATTCCTACATTGGATGACGCGTTGTCCGCTTTACTTGAGGATCTTCAGGTTCGCGGCCTCCTCGATGAGACTTTGATAGTCGCCCTGGGGGAGATGGGAAGAACTCCTCAGGCCAATTCCGGGTGGGGCAGGGGACACTGGAGCACCGTTTTTCCAGCGGTTCTGGCCGGCGGTGGCATTAGAGGAGGGATAGCTTACGGAAACACGGACGCCGATGCCGGTTATCCAACAGATCATCCTGTCACGCCCGAAGACCTTGCAGCAACGGTTTACTGGGCGTTGGGAATCGATCCGGATACCCGAATTACAGATCGCAGCGGGCGTCCCGTGCCAATTCAAGACGGTGGAAAGCCACTGATCCATTTATTTGGTTGATTGGCGGTTGTTGCTGAAGTACTCAATGTCCCGACAAATGCATCCGTGATTTGCTGATTACTTCTGAGTCACCCCTTACCTGGGCTGTGAACAAGCAAGGGAATATCCAGGCGGTTACAATCGTACTGTCAGTTGCTTCAGAAGGAGGGGGCAGATCCCAACGGTGGCTTCACAGTTGCCTTGGATCATTGCAATTGAAATTCCTTGCCTGGCACGCTAATAGTAGGAACGGGACGGAATAAGAACGATCCTCTGCGTAAGCGACATTTATTGTACTTGGCATGATTAGGGATAGCCTGGCCACCCTGCGGCCTCTTTAACGGAGCATGATATATGTATTTGTGTAAGCGTTTAAAAACAGGGTCTCTGTTAGTACCTCTTTTTCTGATTAACGTAATAGGTTCAGCCAACGCAACCGAACCATTAACTCGGGCTCAAAAGACTTCGATTGAAGAGGTGGCGCAACGTTCGGTACTGCTTGAAAACGTTAATTCGAAAATCTGGGAATTAGCTGAAGTAGGGCTTAATGAAACGCAATCGGCGAAGATATTAGTAGAACAACTTGTGAAAGAAGGATTTTCTGTAAAACAAGATATCGCTGGAATGCCGACTGCTTTCGTGGCGAGTTATGGGGAAGGCAAACCGGTAATTGGAATACTTGCCGAATATGACGCGCTACCCGGAATGAGCCAAGAACGTTCAGCGCTCAAGAAACCTGTTAAATCGGGCCAACCAGGACATGCATGCGGTCATAGCGGACTTGGTACGGGTTCATTGGGCGCAGTGCTTGCCATCAAAGCGTCAATGCAGAAACATCATCTTAAGGGCACTATTCGCTTATACGGTACACCCGCAGAAGAAACGGTAATCGGAAAAGTATATATGTTACTAGCTGGTGAATTCAAAGATTTGGATGTCTGTCTTCATTGGCACCCTTCAACAAAAACACGTGCATTGGCCGGTAGCTCCAAAGCGCTTGTGTCGGTTAAATATACCTTCAAGGGTACTGCTGCACACGCATCGGGCAGTCCAGAGAATGGGCGCAGTGCGTTAGATGCTGTGGAGTTGATGAATGTTGGAGTCAACTACATGCGAGAACACATCAAGGATGATTCTCGGCTTCATTACGTCATTACCGATGGGGGTGGGGCCCCTAATGTAGTGCCGGCTCAGGCGTCAGTCTGGTATTACATTCGTGCAGATGATCATCATGATGTGGAAAAGTTGTATAGCTGGGTCAATGATATCGCGCATGGCGCGGCTCGTATGACACGCACCAAACTGACCAGTAAGATAGATACGGACTGCCATGAAGTCGTTCCCAATATTCCACTTGCGCAATTACTGGAGGCCAATCTGCATGCTGTTGGAGCGCCGGAGTTTTCAGATGCGGATCGAAAATTCGCAAGAGGGCTTCAAGCACCACTTATTGAACAGTTCAACACCGAGTTCCCAATGGCAATCGAGGAGTCCATACAACCGTATCAGGAGTCTATGTCAGAACCGACCCGGGGATCGACCGATGTAGGTGATATAAGCTGGTATGTTCCAACCGGCGGATTGGCTACCACTTGTTTTGCATCCAAAAGTCCAGGACATAGTTGGCAGAATGTAGCAGCAATTGGGTCGTCCATTGGAGTTAAAGGGATTATTTATGCCGCTAAAGTGTTAGCCAGTACGACTATCCATCTGCTGGAAAACCCCGATAGTGTTCAGAATGCCTCAGAAGACTGGAGGTTGCATATGAAGAATAGGGAATACACCACGCTCATTCCGGAAGGACAAGGCGCCCCTAAGCGTATTCGATGACGGGTTGTTAGCGGCTGGACACTTTAATCACTGATGTGGCTATCGCCAACCGGACTTGGACTAATAGTGTCGCAGGAAACGATGTGGAACAACTTGTGTGTAATGACGATTTCCGACGAACTACCCGTTGTTTGTAATGGAACCCTGGTCAACGGTCAGGAACATCCCTATTCAATATGATTACTACATGTTTTATTTGATTACTTGGCTGACGGATTGTGCTTTATTTTTGTTCGTGTTTTCCGGTACTCGACTACTTGCCGAAACTGACGCTTCGATGACCACCCAGGGTGTGGCCGGGGCAGTGTTTTTTCTAGCCAGTGGTATTAGTAATTTCTGCTCGGGTTTACTTGCTGATACGTTTGATAGACGTGCTACAGCATTGTGGGGAATGGGCTGTTTTCTTGTTTCTCTTGCGAGCGTTGCGGTATTTCGACCTGTAGGTGTTGATTATATTGTAGCTTACATCGTGGTCGGACTGTCTGTAGGGCAAGTCTATCCACCGATCATGGCCTGGATGTGGAGCGAAAAGTCGGAACGGGCAGTCGACCTTTCTTACGTCTATTTCTGCATAGCTTTTAACTGTGGCATATTATCTGGCCAGGTGTCTGGGGGTTGGTTGTTTTTGTCAATCGGTCCTCGCTCCCCAGTACTGTTTGCTAGCGGTCTTATTCTGGTAGCGTGGATCATTCTCTGGACTATCCGAAACTCACCGAAAAAGACAGTGTCGATTAGTGACTCTGATAAGGGGTTCGTTTGCCTGGACATTCTAGCGCCGGTTTTTACTCGATTAACGTGGTTGGCTAATTTCGCCGGTATGTTTTCAATGGGTACCCTCTGGTTTCTATTACCTGAATTGGTTGTCGCTCTTGAGATTCCATCGAACACACACGGGCAGGTGCTTGCAGCAGGCAGGTGTTTGGTCGTAGTTACCTATGTAATGATGTATTTGTTTCCGGTATGGAATTACCAGTATCGCTACTTTGTACTCACTCAGGCGTTTGGTCTAGCCGGATTAATTGGTATTACTCAAGCACAGTCTCCCCTGCAATTGTTTGTTTCGATCGCGGGCCTTTCGATTATGCAGGGGTTCAATTATTATTCCAGTTTGTACTACAGCAGAAAATCGGCCAGTGCCGACAGTAAAGCCACTGCCTACGGATTGAATGAAGGTGTTCTTGCGTTAGGCGCAGCAGGAGGATCCTTGTTTGGTGGATTATCCGGAACGGCATGGGGTAGCAGGACACCTTTTTATATTGCAACCGTAACGATGTTGCTGGTGGCCGCCATTCAGTGTGTTTATTTTTGTATTCGTATACGTCCTGCCTTTAAAAAGGGTATCTCCCAGGCATCGACTAACCAACGGTGTGATGATTCATGAATACACAAAGCCCCTGGCTAGATATGGACTGGATTAACCACACACAGCTTATGCTGGATTCATTCCGACACGCTTTAGGTTACGATTTGGTTTCCCGGAAGAATACATGTGAACTTCAGGCAAAATATCTTTTCAAGGCGCCTTTGATAATCGTTTCACACGATACCCAATTAGATCCTGTTCTCAATTATGGTAATCAAGCCGCACTGGATCTTTGGGAGATGGATCTTCCGAATCTTCTGGTAACACCTTCTCGTAAAACGGCGGAACCTATACATCGCGATGAACGGGCACTATTAATGGAGCGTACTCGAAAGCACGGTTATGTCGATGACTATCAGGGAATGCGGATAAGCAACACCGGTCGACGGTTCTGGATAGAAACGGCTATTGTGTGGAATCTTTACAGTTCTTCTGGGTGCTATGCTGGACAAGCGGCTACTTTTTCGCGTTGGAATTATTCGGACATCTAAAAGAAAACTCGCAATATGCCGCTTGTTGATTGCCATGATGCGTGGAAGTTTTCTTATAGATGACATCCAGGGGTTGTCGCATTGGACTACTTGAGCAAAGCGAGACGCGATGGGCACATATGGCAAACAAAGGACCTCATGAAGTCCCAGGGAGGTCAGGTTAGCAGTTCTGAAACAACTTTGCCGTATGGCAGGAGAAATCGGGGACGTCCAAGAGAGTCATAAGTTCTTGTTTTCAAGATGTCAAAGCCCAAAAGATGATAAAGCGTGGCAAGAATATCTTTAGGGTTCAGTGGATGGTCCACGGGATAACCAGCCTGTTTGTCCGTTGCGCCCAGCACCTGGCCTTTTCGAATACCAGCCCCGGCAAACAGTCCACTATAGGCATAAGACCAGTGATCACGGGCTCCACCTGGTTTGTTGCGAAGTCGAGGGGTACGTCCATGTTCACTTATCAAAACAACGACAGTGTCATCCAACATGCGTCGTTGTTCCAGATCCGTCATCAGTGCATCGTACGCTTGATCAAGGGTGGGACATAAGCCATCTTTTAAACGCGGGAAGTGATTCACATGTGTGTCCCAACCCGTATTCGCAGGGCCAAATTCATCCCAGTAAACAGTGACAATACGGGCGCCCGCTTCTACCAGTCGTCTCGAAGCCAAAGCTGCTTGTCCAAACAACGTGTAGCCATAACGTTCTCGTATGGATTGTGGCTCCTGTGTAACATCCAGTGATGTGGCACACTGTCCAGCTGAAATCATGTCAAAGGCCATTTGCTGAAAATGGTTTAATCCTTCTGTCGAAGGTGCTTGGTCCAGATCACGCCTTGCATCTGATAGTTGGTTGAGCAGACTTTTTCGGTTGTGAAATCGCTGTAGTGTTATTTCAGCTGGCAAGGTGACTCCGCTTTGAGCTACTTTGTGGGGAAGGCCGACCTTAGGAGCCGATTGCACCAGTGTGGGAGCCATGATATGGAATCGGCTATCAGGGGAGATTCCATCGTGGGGATCGTAGCGACTATATGTTGCTTGTTCGCCATCTGCTGAGGGAGCGCCCCGACTGCGTGTTGCTGTTCCATGGAATTGGCCAACAACCGTTTCCCACTGTTGGCCAAGCCACGCTGGGGTTAAGCCTCGGTGACTGCGATTAGTGCTGTGACTATTCAGTTCCCAGGGTAAGCACAGGTTACGAGGCATACCGGCAATCGGGATGTCCTTAGGAGATTGATTCCAAAGATAGTCGAGTGTTGATCCTAAAAACGGCCAGTAATCTTTTGGGTCACGGAGCGGGTTATCCGGAATACCAGACAACGAGTAGGCAACGCAGTGCGTGGGATGAGAATGCGTCATGGATCGAACAAGACTTACGCGATCCATTCGACGTGCAAGACGTGGGAGATGTTCCGATATTTGTATCCCCGGAACAGAAGTGCTAATCGGTTGGAACTCACCACGTACTTCACGGGGGGAGTCGGGTTTCATATCCAGGGTATCCAGCTGACTCCAGGCCCCATACAGAAAAAGGACAATACAGGACTTGGCTTTCCCGGCGATAGGTGCGAGGCCCTTGGCCTGCAATGAATCCAGTCGTAATAACTGATCTAAGGTGACCCCTCCCAGGCCCAGCGATCCGGCTGAAAGCAGGTCTCGGCGTGTAATGCCCGTACATAATCGTTTGGCATTGCCATGTATCGTCAGCACGACCAACAACCTCGTATAAGAGACTGCACCTGTAAAGTAGGTAACTGTTGCCGGGAGTTACGAGACGGTTCAAGTGATACCGTGTAATTTGTACTTTAAGAAGAAAGGCAGCACGATGTCCAGTTTATTAAGCACCATAGACGATATGGCTCGTTACGATAAGCTGACCATACCGATTCGTCGTTAATTCTAAAATAATACGTCACGCCACACGCGTACCTGTTTAGAATACATCTCATGTAACCAGAGTTACTCTCAGATAATTCCAAAGGGATTCCGTTGGATGTGTCTTAAACTTCATCCCAGTATTGACCTGTTTCTTCAGAATAAACCGGTGTTTGTGACATCATCCGGTGCGCTCACTTATGAGAATGGCCGTAATCAAGCTCAGAGCTGGGCAGATTGTTTGATGGTTGATTTTGAACATGCCCCCTTTGACACGATGGGGTTACAGGAGTTTATTAAAGGGCTTATTGACGCTGGCCCAACTCAAACCGGTTACCGTATGCCCACGGTGGTGGCGACGGTGCCTGCTAATTGTCGTACACGTGTGGAAGTTGAATCGAACGCATGGCAGATTAGACATGTTTTGTCAGCCGGAGTTCATGGTGTGCTTCACACCCATGCGCGAGAAGCAGATGCCGTCTCAGCCTTTGTAGAGGCTTGCCGCTATCCATTTCATGATGCTTCAGGTGTGTCCACTCTGGGAGAAGGACAACGTGGAGCAGGTGGCCAGGACCGTCCAGCAGAGCTCTGGGGAATGACTTCATCGGAATATCTTAAGGCAGCTGATCCCTGGCCACTTAATTCAGATGGGCAGTTGCTTCTGGGCATCAAGTTAGAGGATCGGCATTGTCTGGCAAACGTGGAAGCGATAACCCAGGTGGCGGGTATAGCTTTTGCAGAATGGGGGCCAGGTGATATGGGCATGTCCTTCGGACAACATGAATCGCACGATCCTCCCTATGGGGCAGAAATGGAGGAGGCCAGAAAACGGGTGAAAGCGGCCTGTGACAAAAAGGGAATTCGATTTCTCAGCTCATGGAACTACACACAGCAGAATGCGGCAACCAATCTCAAAACACTATTGGATTGGGGGGTTGACATGGTAGTTAGTGACACATCGGAGTTAAAACAGGCTGCCATGAGTGAGAAATAGCGTGACATCTAAGTGAATGTTCCGTTGTGCAATCCGGTTGCCTACCCTCTTAAATGTCTTTTAAACCAATTTCGTGTGTGCTGCCACATTCTGTCGCTAAGTACATGTCCAGAACCCTCTTCTATATAACAGCTGAATTGAGATTCTGCATGTATCGACTGATAACTGTTGCGAATTCTTTCCACACCTGCTCGCACTTCATCAATTGGACTGCCATGGTCCAATTCTCCGAAATTAAGATGCAGGGGACGAGGTGCAATAAGAGAGGCTATTTCCGGAGTATCCCCATGTTGAAAAATGCCGGGTATGAAATTGGGGAAACAATGCAGTAATTGTTCCTCGTGAATGGCCTTGTACGTGGGAAGACAGCAATTGGCCACCAATGCTTTAAGACGCGGTTCCCAGGGACCAACCAGCCACGTATGAGTTGCACCCATGGAATGACCATAACACCCGATTTGTTCTGAAAACACATCTTTCCGGCTTTGAAGATAGTCTACGGCTCTTTTCATATCGAGTATATTTTTCCAGGCCATACACTTTCCGGACACGATGTATTTCAGAAACAAATACCGTTCCAGATTACCACCTTTAAGCTGATAGGGAGACTCCCTGTCTTCAAATCCGAGCGCATCTGGGCAGAGTACCACATAACCTTCTTTGGCCAGTGCTACGCCCGTATGATGCATGGCGTTACCAGCTAGACCCGCGGGTTCACTTTTCCCTAGATGCCATTGACCGGCATGTTGGTGCCAGACGCAGATGCCCGGCGCTGGACGAGATGCAGTGATATGATCAGGTATCAGAAGTAACGCGGGGATTCTGTCATCGGGTTCTGCCTCATAGCTTAGTTCTTCTATACGGTATCCATCCTTCTGGACGCGGTTAGTCCGAATAGCATTCAAAGGCCCGCTATCCGGCCATTCACCACCGAGTCCCGCTAAAAGATGATCACGAAAGTCAGCGTAAGGCATGAGTGGACCCTTTCCTAAGGCGGATAAAGATAGTCCGTACAATTTACGTAAGTCAATATGTCAGAAACATCCTGGAATATATGATCGTTTTGAGAGTCTATCGGCAAATTAGATCCCGTACAGCACCTGTTAGGGTTTCAGTAATTGGTTCAACGATGCTTCGATGGCTTCTGCCCATATCTGATATGCCTTCTCACTTAAATGGAGGAGGTCCGGCATGATATCCAGATTAAGTTGACCCTTGTCGGTAAGAAATTGTTGCCCGATATCCTGATAGTATACGTGCTTGTTGTCGTTCAACTTCTGAATCAACACATTGGTCTTCTGATTAACCTGTCTTCTTGAATCGGCAGGATCTTTTCCCCTGGGGAATATGGCCAGTAGTAGAATGCGTGTCTGGGGTGTCTTATCCCGAATCTGGTGCACAATACGAGTAATACCATCCGCGATCTCCTGGGGGGAATTGTCGGCTGAGTTATTGGTTCCAATCATAAGAACAGCGACTTTAGGTTTGATTCCCTTGAGATTGCCATGATCCAGTCTCCAGATCACATGTTGTGTTCGGTCTCCTCCAATACCCAGATTGACGGCATTTCGAGTGCCATAAAACTTTTGCCAGACTTTTTTCCCCTCTTCTTCCCATCCTTCGGTAATCGAGTCACCGATAAAAACAAGATCAACATTCCCCTGGGACACGCGTGCATTAAAACGTTCATGGCGAAGTCGTTTCGCACCAGGTCGAGAAACGGGAGTCACCGCCTCATGTTCCTTCATGTCAGATCCCTGTAAACCCACAATAGCTATAAGACAACAGATCCCCGCCATTCGAAAGGAGTCTATTCGTTTCATACTCACTCTCCAGGAATGTGGCAAAACTAATAGTTTTTGCCATTATCGTACAGGGTTTTCAGTTGAACGGAATATCCGGTAGTAAATTACTTGCTTCAGAAGATCCCGCTATGAAAATAAAACCTGCTTCATGGCCCTATAAACCGGTGCACAAACAAACCTCGACGAACTGCCGCTGAGCTGACATTATGCTGACAATCCAGTAATGCAATGAACTCTGGTGACGTTGATCCATGCGATCCTTGCATTCATGTGGGGATCCATCAGGGCTATTTTAGGATTGAAAGTTTCATTACCGCAGCCTAGGTTAGCAGATATCTTTATAGTGATGAAACCATTGCCATGAGATGGTCACAATCCGACGCAGAAATAGATACAGTGAGCTTCTGCAAATATGCAAGAAACTACCGTTGAAGAATTACTGGACGACTTTGAGTTCCTCGACAACTGGGAAGACCGTTACCGTTATATTATCGAACTGGGTGACGAACTGGATGAAATGCCCGATGAGCTGAAAACGGAGACTAACCGGGTGCGAGGGTGCGTGAGTAATGTGTGGTTGTTCCCACGACCTGGTGATGAGGAACCAGCCCAACTCGGGTTTTTTGCCGATAGCGACTCGCAGATTGTACGAGGGCTGGTTTCCATTGTCCTGTTGTTGTGTTTCGGAAAGACGGCGAAGACTATTGTCGATTTAGACTTTGAGAATGTATTTCAAAAGTTGGACCTTCAAAGCCATTTGAGTCGTTCTCGGAGTAACGGACTGACCGCTATGATAGCGCGTATTCGAAATATAGCTCAGGCTCATATAAAAGCCAATCAGGCTATTTGAGCACACGCCTGTCAGTATGGGCGTCAAGGATGCTATTTATCTGATGTGCCAGGAAGTTCTTTGGCATCTGAGTCGGCCTTTTGGATCAAGCCCCACATGTGCCCCCCAACTTGGTCATGCTGCCATGTCCCAGCGTAGCGATTTCCATCAATTAAAATGTGAAACGAGAAGGTACCTAAGACCGGAATGGTCAGCGTGTCCATAGTCAGGACGGGCTTATTACCGGCCCAGAGAACACGAATGGCCAGTGGTGGCAGTGGCTTGTCCGCATAGTGGCCCAGGAATAGCCAGTAGTCATCACGCAATTTGCGCACCCTGATCAATTGATAACGATCCGGTTTAGGAAGCTTGTCAGTAGCCTGTCCATCGATCGTGAAATTGCCAAGGAGTGCACTGCCAGTCAAAAGTTCAGCGAATTGCTTTTCAAGAACCGTGCGGTCCATTACTTGTTCGTTCTTATCCGCATCGACCTTTTTTTGCACAACAGGTGTGTCCATCCCTCCGGCAGAGAGTGCAATGAACATGACAAATGGGAAAATCGGAGTGAACATGGTGGAATAGGCTCCCCGTGATTAGTCTAGAAAGGATGTCATTTCGTTGAATCATTCCGTTAATCTATCCGGAAAACAACTTTTTTTACAACAAACATGCATATTCATCAAACAATGCATGATTGCCGTTCAGCTTTAAATGTACCTGGCTTAGGTGTTTTGACCAGCCGAAGTATTATGTTTAACGATGTCCGTGTTTATTTCACCGCCAAGTGTTTTCAGTTTATGGACAAGGAGGTCATATTATCGATAGCTTGCGGGTCTGTAGTTCTTCTTTTCATCAAGAAGTACCTGCAGTAGCATAGTGTGCATTGAGGCAACAATGAGTTCTTGGTAGATAAAGACCGAAACAACACCAATTAACTGTGACGTAACATCGCGATCGAGCAACAACTCTCAAATGATTTTGACATCGGGCCCAATTAGGCCGGCTAGGTTAAACGCATTAACACGTAGACAGACAAAGCCAATGCGGATAAATGACGTTTTATGGATTAGAAGTGATCCATAGCAGAAACACAACCAAACACCTCGGAGTTTTAGGATGCAACAAGAACGTTATCACGGATTAGACTGCGTGAGAGCGACAGCCATGTTGTTAGGGTTGTTGTTGCATGTATGCATTTATTTTATGCCGGTAGAACATTATTTCTGGTGGTCCGGTGAATACGAAGGAGACCCACTTAATCTGGCTTTCTTAAACTTCATTCATCTTTTCAGGATGCAGTTGTTTTTTCTGATGGCAGGCTTCTTTGCAGAATTGGTTATCGATAGAAAAGGGATGGCTCATATTGTACGAGATAGGATCAAACGCATCTTTGTTCCATTTGTGATAGGGATTGTGTTTTTGATGCCAGTATTCTTTTGGGTAATCAACCTAGGTGGATTTTACAGCAACGAATTAGATGGACTGACGCTATCTGAACGCTTCACGTCACTGATTCTATGGGGGACATTTACGGAAAATGTCGAAATCAAAAGCCTCTATGCAGACCGACTTATGCATTTCTGGTTTTTGTATTACCTTTTGTTAATCTACCTCATCCATTTTACGTTACGAGTGTCTACACGGTCATTTATTCATCCAGTGGTAAACATGGCCAGTCGGTTTATTACTTACGCTATTAAACATAAATTCGGATTCCTGTTACTGGGATTGCTAAGTTTTCCTTTTCAGTACTCTTTGGTAAGTGTGTTTTTCCCACCCAGTGGATATAACGTTCCTCTCAATGACCTGGCGTTTTATCTGTTTTTTTACCTTTCGGGCGCTTTACTGTACAAAAACAAGCACTTGTTGGAGGTGCTATCGTCTCATTGCTGGCTTTACCTTGTCCTTTCCATTCCGTTCTTTTTATATACGACGGAAGCGACACAACGACTTGACGAGTCCGCGCCAGTCATTCGAGATATCACCACCTGGGCTATTCTTGATGTCAACAAAGGCCATGTTTCTGGATGGAATCTATGGTATGAAGGCATTTTTCATAGCGGTTGGAATAAAGTGGCGGTTGTTATAATCCGAGTACAACTTTGCTGGTTGATGTGCTTTGCATTTATCGGCCTCGCTCACCGCTATTTAAAAACATCCTCGCCGTTCATTAGTTACCTATCAGAGTCAGCTTATTGGGCGTTTTGGATACACCCTATCATCACATCTCCTTTGTCAAAGATAGCTCAACAACTGGAATATGTGAACTCATTGACCAAATGCTATCTTGTCTTAATAACGAGTATCGTGATCATTTACTGGTCATATAACACGTTTGTGCGATACACGATTCTCGGTGACTTTTTTATGGGAAGGCGCAAACAACGGCAAGAATCAACTGAAACACCATTTGCCATCCTCTCCTTAGGCAAGCGGTTGGCCCCTGGAGTAATCGTGCTGGGACTACTTATTTTCATACTTGGATCATTGTTCCAATACAACCATCAATTCAGTACTGACCGTGTGCTGGTAGAATCATATGTTGGACGTAAACAAGCAACCATGAACACTGTGATATCAGTTGGCGGTATAACCGATAAGTATGGTAATACGCCGTTGCATGTTGCGACAAGAATGAAAGAGGGGTTGCGACGGTACAATACTGTTGCGGTCCTTCTCGAAAAGACCAACGAAATTGACTCCCAGAATTGTTATGGGAGAACGGCTCTTTTTAACGCCGTTAGAACCGGTAATTTGGAGGACGTTAAGCTATTAATGTCCGCGGGTGCTGATCCAGATATTGCTGATATACATGGGCATACCCCCGCTCACGTTGCAGCAATAAAAACCGGTATGAAGAATGACGCAGGTTCGCAACACTACGTTGATATCCTCGAAGTATTAGTCAAGGAGGGGGCCCGAATGGAACTAAGGGATGCGAAAGGACGTACGGTTGGGGATTGCCTGCAACAGTTTAGTGGTCGAAACATTGCCACTTCATAGATATTTGTCAGTCATTTTAATAACACTATTGCGATACCTTCAGTATTAACTACCGGGTCGGATTATGCCACAAGAACGGTATCATGGATTGGATTTTGTTCGTGCCATAGCCATGCTTTTGGGAGTCGTTCTTCACGTCACCGTATTTTTTATGCCCCCCGCTGCCTATACCGGATTTTTTACATGGGCAGCAGGGGAATATCATGGAGATGTATTGAATTATGCGGCATCACATACCATTCACTTGTTCAGAATGCAGTTATTCTTTCTTATGGCGGGTTTTTTTGCTGAGCTAGTAATCGAAAGAAAAGGCCTGGTTCATCTTGTCATTGACAGGAGTAAGCGGATCTTAATTCCATTTCTCGCTGGAGCGATCATAGGGGTTCCGATTCTTGAAATGGTTGTGCATTTCCCGCTTTTTAGTAACAAATTAGATGGCATGGGGCTCTTCGAACAATTTCAATCGTTAATACTATGGGGCACTTTTAGTGAAAAACCATCTTTTCACCATGCGGGCCTGGCGCACTACTGGTTTCTTTACTACTTGTTGATTCATTATATTTTTCATGCCCTTCTCAAAAATTCACTGAGCTCTTTCATGAAGCCCATACGTCAGTTTATGGGTAAAGTTCTCGCTTTTACCATCCAACGCAAATATGGCTTCATATTGTTGGGAGCACTTGCATTTCCTTTTCATTACGCGCTTCCAGATCTCTTTTTCTGGCCGACCGGCCTAGAAACCGCTATTAATGACATTGCCTATTACGCCCTTTTTTATGTTGTAGGGGCAGTGCTTTATGATAACCGACATCTGCTGCAACTCCTGGCAAACCAGTCCTGGCGTTACTTGCTTATTTCCATACCATTCCTGTTGTACATCCATGAGCCTAGTCACAGGCTTCATGGTTCCGCATCCGTTATTACGGACATAACAACCTGGTCTTTGTTTGAGAGTAAGACGTGGGAATTTACAGGTTGGAGGTTATGGTCAGAAGGGATATTTTTCGGTGGTTGGAAAAAGATCATCATTGTGTTTATTCGAGTGCAATTATGCTGGTTACTGTGCTTTGCTTTCATTGGCTTAGCACAGCGATATCTGAATAGACCATCTGCCTTTATTCGTTATCTCACGGACTCGGCATATTGGGTCTTTTGGATTCACCTCCCGATAACTTTTGGTTTCTCAAAACTGGTACTGCAAATTGAGAGTCTGAACTCCTTGACCAAATGCTATTTAGTCCTTGTTGTATCCTTAATTGTAATCTACTGGTCTTATAATGTTTTGGTCAGATATTCGCTGCTGGGTGATTATTTCATGGGAAAAAGAAAGAGACGGGCTGATCCTGGCGAAATAGCTTTTTCTATACCTGCGCTAACAAAATCCTTTCTGCCTTGCACTGCTTTGATAGGAGTCGTGATTGTTCCGGTGGGAGTCCTGTTAGATTATGGAGGTCATCCCTTCCGATCTGATGTAATCATTGAATCCTGTGTAGCACGAAACCGTGCGGTTCTGCACGCTATTAAGACAACTGATCGCATCGAAGATAAGGATGGCA
>CAXEIY010000213.1:0-67401 GCA_963996245.1 uncultured Planctomycetia bacterium
ACCGCCGCCGCCCTGGCCACCTTGTCCGCCCTGACCTCCACGGCCACCACCACCGGGAAAGCCGCCACCGGGGAAACCACCACCACCCTGACCTTGTCCGCCCTGGCCACCTTGCCCACCCTGACCTCCACGTCCTCCACGTCCTCCAGGTCCTTGCATGGGAGGGCCACCTGGTGAACCACCACCACCCTGTCCGGGAGCACCTTGTCCGCCTTGTCCACCCTGTCCGGGAGCACCTTGCCCGCCTTGTCCACCCTGTCCGGGAGCACCTTGCCCACCGCGACCACCGCGACCACCGCGACCACCGCGACCACCGCGACCACCGCGACCAGCCTGTTTCTGGCCACCTTGTCCGCGCGCTCCCTGACGTTTGCCTCCGCCAGCTCGATTATTTTTTTCGGCAGGATTACCGCTCATCCCTGGCTGCCCGCTCTCACCCGGTGTAGATTGCAAGGCTGTGGAGCTATCGTCCGAACAGCCTAATGCGTTTACGATTACCAATGAAAAGAATACGGAAAACAAAATTCTGCTGATTTGTAACATCACCTAGACTCCCTCACGGGCATACGCATTGTGGATAATAAAAAGCTAATTTCCGCTAGTACCCATTGTTCTGTGTATCGTCTGACCCCTATGAGGTCAAGAACTTTCACTATTTATGATACTACTGAAAAGAGAAAACTCCCATCTTTTCCATAAAACCCAGTGTATACTCGATTCCGCAAATGAAAACCGACACTCAATAATCCGGACCTTCTTTTTCGCTTCCCGCCTTTTCGGAACGAAGCTTCCTTTTCAAACCCTTGCTGTAAATGGTGTTCCTAAACTGGAGTCAACTGTGTCGAAATTGGTTTTTCACGCGAATACAGACCCTACCCTTGGAGTTGAAATCGAACTCGGTCTGGTTGATTCCCAGTCCATGTCTCTTTCAAGCTCAATCGGACAGGTCATGGCAGCAGTTCCATCCGAATTCGAAGGGGAAATAAAATCGGAATTAATGCAATGTTACTTAGAGATTAACACAAAAGTCTGCCAAACCGTATCACAGGCAGAATCCGATCTTTCCGAAAAAATACTTTTATTAGAACAAATTACGCGTAACTGTAACCTGAATCTTCTATGGGGTGCCACCCATCCGTTCTCCAGATGGCATGACCAAAAAGTCACACCGGATCCCAGGTATCATGGACTCGTTGAACTCCTACAGGATATGGCACGAAGACTGGTTACCTTTGGCCTCCATGTTCATATAGGCGTTGACTCTGGTGACAAAGCAATCATGATCTGTGATCAAATCCTCGAATACATTCCCACATTGCTTGCACTTAGTTGCAATAGTCCCTTCTGGTGTAATCGCAAAACCGGGCTTCACTCTATTCGATCAAAAATTCTGGAAGGTCTTCCGACAGCTGGACTACCGCCAGTAATGCGCAACTGGACTGAATATACTTGGTTAGTGAACCATCTTATCCAAACGGGTTTTATTAATACTGTTCGTGAAATCTGGTGGGATGTCCGCCCTCATCATCAATTTGGAACGGTTGAAGTCCGAGTATGTGACATACCTGGAAATCTACACGACACGCTAGGGCTGGTAGCCCTGGTCCAGTGCCTTGTGAAAACTCTTTCAGACCGGATTGATAGAGGAACATATCAATCGGAACATCATTCCATGATGGTGAGACAAAATAAGTGGCGTGCTTGTCGGTTTGGTGTCCATGCTCAACTTGTCGATTCTTCAACTTACGAAGTAAGGTCCGTAGAACAGATCACAGAACGTCTAATCACAATGGTTATGCCCGTTGCACGACAACTTGACTGTGAATCTTTTCTGGAACGGGTGCGAATGCTAGCCAAGGGACCAGACTGGGCTGACCGACAACTTACAACACGCCAAAACAACCCAAATCCCGAAGCCTTAGTAAAATGGATGACTCTACAATCGAAACTATAAAATCTCGCAGGTTCGGCTTACTCCTGTCCGCCAAAAACGCGGCCTGAATTCATGACACCACTTCAATCATAACCAGGCGGAGGTTGAAACCCGCCTATTTCATTGGTAAGAAGCCGCGCAAAGTCGATTATCCTCAAGTCGTGCATCGACGGACCGATCATCTGAACGCCCACGGGTAGTCGGGATCTTGTACATCCCACAGGCGCCACGGTAGAAGGTAAATAGACCACACTACTCATTCCCGCCCAAAACAATTGATCCATCGTGCATTGTGGCTTTCCATTTACGACAATGACACGATCTGGACGTTCTCCCTGCTGGTCATGAAAGAAAGCTGCAGAGGAGGCAACAGGACATAGTAAAAGATCCCAGTCCTGAAAAAATTCATGCCATCGCCATCGCATCTTTGCTCGTTCTTCATTGACACTCATCCATTCGCGATGATATTGAACGGACGCACGAAGATTGCGCGCAAAGTAATCGTCATCGTCGGGCTTCAATGCCGCGGATTTCTTCCTGTTTTGTTCAAAACAATCCAGTGGTTGTCTCGCTGTTGTTACAGCTCGTAACAACTGAAGATAGACAGCATGCGAACGAGCTAGGTCGATGTCGGGCCTTGCAGAATCACTTACAACCACCCCTTTCCTGGCCATCATATCCACTACACGTTGAATCTGATCTCCATACTCTCCATCAACTGGACAGTTGTCGTCACTCAACATTACGGCTACACGGAATTCCGAAAGACGCCTCTTAATGGGCTTTACCAAATCCAATTTCCAGCCATCCGACTCCAGATCATCGGATCCTGCCATACACTTCAGTGCCACCGCTAAATCATCGGCACCACGCGCCAAAGGACCCACAACGGCAATATCGGTATCTGCCAGATCACCCGGTAACGCCTGACCACGAATCGGAACCACACCCCAAGTTGGTTTATGACCATAGACACCGCAGTAATGTGCCGGATTGCGAATCGACCCTCCAATATCACTGCCACTTTCAATGCCCGTCAAACCCGCACTCAATGCGGCAGCGGAACCTCCCGATGAGCCTCCCGGAACACGCTCCAGATCCCATGGATTCGAGGTCGTCCCATAAATCTCATTAAACGTTTGCCAATCACCCAACAGAAGGGGAACATTGGTTTTTCCAAATAAGACTACTCCCGCCTTCAACATTCGATCCACAACGACAGCATTGGTCTGCGCGACATGCGATTTGTATTCGGGGACACCCCAGGTTGTGGGCAATCCACTGACATCGTAACTCTCTTTGATGGTCATGGGGACACCATGCAGTGGCCCCCAGATGTCACCTTTCTCCAATGCGACGTCTGCAGCCTCGGCTCGAATACGAGCGGCCTCCGTATTCCAGGCTATGATTGCATTAACGGATTCATTGTAACGACGACACCGGTCAAGAAAGTACTCGAGAAGCTCAACACATCCAACCTCTTTATCCCGTACTTTTTTCGCCAGCTGAACCGCTGTCAAATGATGGAGCATGCTCACCACACCCCCAGTTCTAACACCCACAAAAGGAGTGAAAAATTTTACCCGATCGCTCAGTTACCCAGAGTGCCAGACAGTTCAACACATGTGTTTACAACAAATCAAGACACAAAACCTAGCCTCCTCACCATCAACGTGCTTCAAGGCTAGCACAGACCAATTCCTTGTCGTTGCGCGCGAAGACGTGTCGATAGGCGAATGCGGGATGAGACCAGCAAACCCCGGGTTGTAGTCTACCGGAACGTGAAGGTAGTTGATTCAATGTCGGTTCAATAAGTTTTGCGCGACTGATTTCTTCAAAACCTCCGGGAGATAATCGGCTGATAATCAACTCACCACGCTCGTTAAACATCCACACTTTATCAGCATTACGAACAAAATAAATGTTGCTCCATCGCGCCTTGGGGACAGCGGTTAAGTCTTCCCAAACACGATCGCCCGTCGTGGCTTCCAGACATCGCAACTCACCATAACTATCACATCCATAAATGTAATTTCCATCGAGAAAAGGCGTCGACATGATACTGTGCAAACTATCTGTCTTCCGCTCGCTGCCTCCGCGTCGTCGCCATACTTTTTCAATTGTGGGTTGTGATCTGTCGATCTTTAACATCAAGGATCCGTCATAAAATCCGGTTACAAAGAGATGATCGTTTTCCACAACAGGAGAAGCGATAGCTAAAACCATATTCACAGGTGTGTACACATGCTCCCAGTACAACTGAGCGGTCTGTGGATTTAATCCTACAATCCGATCACCTGTCCAACATACCAACACGCGTTGACCACCTTGTTCAATCATGATGGGAGCGGAGTAGGATGTTCTATCGGCCAAAGCATGCCATTGTTCTTTTCCAGTCACTTTGTTAAACGCAACAAGACAAGACTCATTTTCTCCCCCAATTTGCACAATAACCAAATCACCTTCAATCAACGGCGCTGAGGCTATGCCCCATATTGGCATTCGAATGGTGTATTGTGCATCAAGATCATGCCCCCAAAGTACTTCACCGCTGGCAGCATCAAAACAATATAAGTGTCCCATCGTCCCTAAAGAGTAGGCACGTCCTTCATCAAGCGTAACCGATGCCCTTGGCCCTGCTGTATAACCCACATTACGGTAAACACAGTCATATGAGTAGGACCAGACTGCATCTCCGGTGTTTGCATCAAAGCAATGTACACGTTCTATCTGGTCCGGCTCAATGACCCTGTCCGATACGTAGACCAAACCATTGGCCACAGTAGGTCCGCTATAGCCACTCGATATTTCTGTACGCCATTTAATCTTGAGCTCTGATGACTCAAAGGACTCCACGATTCCCGTTTCGTTCCACACACCATCTCGCCCGGGCCCACGCCACTGCGGCCATTCGTCTGCAATAACAGTCGTGGTCCATACCATTAGCATCAACAGCAAAGCCAGTGGTTCCCTCTCCAATATTTGCCTGCTCTTTTTCTTCATCACTGATACCACTCCTGAAACGCAATTCTTGGCGTATAGGCCCTGTGCCCCTTATTGCCCCAGATCTACCCGGAAAACTGGAACTTACTCATGTCTTCGGCGCGTAGAACAAATGCAAACCACTGGTTAGCCTTACCGCCGAAGTATCATCGTACCACTTGTGGCTGCTGACACTAGTCATTCCGGCAGAAAAGATACTTCAGAAATCAGGGTGTCCAAGTATCGTCTTAGCTCAAGGCAGATCGTATACCCAAACTTAAACGCACCCCAATAACCGTCGTTATTATTTTTCAGGAACCGGCAACTGCTCCAGTACCGAATCAATCAAGCCGTATTCCTGCGATTCTTCTGCAGACATAAATTTGTCGCGATCCGTATCCTGCTCAATCTGTTCCAGTGATTGCCCGGTATGTTTAATTAGAATTTCATTCAAACGGCGTTTGAGTCGAATGAACTCTTTCGCATGAATGCTGATATCTTCGGCTGTCCCTTCCATCCCAGCCAGTGGCTGGTGGATCATAATGCGTGAGTTAGGTAGAGAGTGGCGACGTCCGGCCTTCCCTGCAGCTAACAGCACAGCTCCCATGCTCGCAGCCTGACCTACACAGTAAGTTGCCACACCGCATGTAAGAAACTGCATCGTATCGTAAATCGCCATACCCGCACTAACCGATCCCCCAGGTGAATTGATGTATAGGCTGATTTCCTTCTTAGAATCTTCATGATGGAGAAAAAGCATTTGGGCCACCATGAGATTTGCCACCGTATCATCAATCGCAGAACCGAGAAAAATAATGCGGTCTCTTAGCAAACGACTGAAGATATCCATGGCACGTTCTTCACGACCACTTTTTTCGATTACAAACGGAACTAAGGCTCCTTGTAATGACCCGGAATTGTGTGATTGAGCATGCATTGGATTCTCATTTAATCGATAGAGGAGATCTTTCATTTCTTTTCCTCCTCTTCGGGAAGTCCCAGAATCTCATCAATTAATCCGTACTCTACCGCTTCTTTGCCACCCATAATCCGATCACGCTGTGTGTCTTTCTCAATCCGTTCCGTGGATTGCCCCGTATGCTGGGCAAGAATCGTATTTAGCTGTTCTCGCGTATTAATAATGTCTTCTGCCTGAATCTCTATGTCTGAAACCTGCCCACCCACGGAACCCCACGGTTGATGGATCATGACCTTTGAATGAGGTAATGCGAATCGCTTCCCCTTAGTCCCGCCAGCCAAAAGAATTGCAGCACCACTGGAAGCCTGCCCAACGCAGTAGGTAGCAATGTCACATGCAACAAACTGCATGGCATCGTAGATAGCCAGACTTGCAGTAACCGATCCACCCGGACTGTTGATGTAAAGATGGATATCCTGCTTGGCATTCTCTGACTGCAAATGCAGCATTTTCATAACAATAATGTTTGCCAGCAAATCGGTAATAATGCCCTGGGGCTCCTGGTATTCTTGGGTTCCTCCCAAAAAGATAATACGATTATCCAACAACAAATCACTCAACGTCATTTGTCGTTGCCTTTGATAGTCGCGGTACCCCTGCGCCCGCCAATCCGGATCCCTAAGTCCGAAAGGATTATTCATAGTCAAGCCACTGCCTTTATCCAGAACGCATGTAATGCAGGATCGACTGCCTTGTGCGATCCTATCTTCTTTCCCAATTCATCAATTTCTACTTACTTCTATCAAGCCTTCCATACTTCAAGCCTGGTTACACTCAGATGGGAAAAACGCGAACAACCAGGCCTCACCTTCCTTGGAATTTTCGTTCAATGCTGTCTTCAGGAACTTTCTTTTTCCTCAGTTCCTTTTTCCTCAGTTGCGTCGTCCTCGGTTGCTTCTGATTCGTCTTCTGATTCGTCTTCTGATTCCAGTTCCTCTGGAATATCTCCACTGGCATGTTCTGCCACCGCTTCGACCTGTGTCAGATCATCTTCTTCAAAAGGAATATCTTCATACTCAGCATATTCCAGTATGCAGTCGATTGCTTTTCGTTCCAAAATCTGGGTCGAAAGATCATCCATCAGATTATCTTTCTGCAATCGTGCACGCGTTCGCCTTGGTGACTCTCCAGCCTGCGCTGCCAGCAAACGAATTTCCTCTTCAATATCGCTGGGCTCTATTTCAACCTTTTCCATTTCGGCAATTCGATCCAGCATGAAATGCTCGGCCAAAGTCTGGCGAGTCGACTCCAAACTGTTTTGCCACAGATGCGCTTCGCGCGCGCGAATTTCTGCCTCACCGAATCCGGACCGCCGCATCTCCATCACGCGATGGGACAAAGCCACACGTGCCTGCCGTCTCATAACACCTTCAGGAAGGTCCCATTCTTTCACATTGACCAGCTTCTCTATAACCTGCTTCCTCGCAGAACTACGCTGCTCGTACTCCAACCGTCGTTCCAAAGCGCGTCGTACCGCTCCGCGCATCTCTTCTGCAGTTTCACAACCAAAACGTTCGAGAAACGGTCGTGTCAGCTCAGGCAACTGCAACGACTTCACTTCCTTAATCTCAAACACGGCTTCGAGCTCATTACCACGAAGTTCTTCGTTCATCGCTTCCTGAGAAATCTTGACCTTCAGCTTTTTCACATCTCCTGCAGTAACACCTTTCATTGACCGGTCAAATTTCTCGATATTTCCATCGTGAAATCTCAGAACCGGTTGCAACCGCAGTGTTAGTTCATCACGGCGGTTCACTTCCTGATCCCCGTTAAAAAAGGCCACATCCGTGGTGATATAATCGCCTGGACGTGCCGGTTCTTCGCGGGACAGTAACGTACCATGTTCACTGAGAAACAGCTCCAGCTGGCGTTCGACATCGTCATCTGAAAATTCCCGCAAAGGTCTCGTGATCGCAAGACCCTTGTACTCTGGAACATCGAATTCGGGTCGAACCTCGACATTGAACTCATATTCCATAGAGCCTTCGTCTGGCAATTCAATCTTTCTCGGGTTGATGTCCGGTTCGGAAATCGGCTGCAGTTCATAATCTTCCATTATCTGCTGCAGACTCGCCATCAACAACGAGCTCTTAACCTGATCGACCACATCTCTACGATATCGTCTTTCAATAAGCTTACGGGGGGCATATCCCGGACGAAAACCGGGTACGGAGGCCGTATCCACCAACTCGCTGAATGCCTCGTCATACTGTGATTCGATGTCCTCCCGGGGAATCGAGACTTTGATATGACGCTTGCAGGGTCCTGCATCATCAATTTCTACAACCTGAGATAACCGCGCGCCTTGTTCGTCATCTTCTGGTTCTTGACCCTGACTTCCATCAAAATCATGCTGATCATCAGACGCGATCTCAGCCTGTTTTGCTTCTTCACCCTGGTCATCTGTATCCGATGATACAACTGTTGACTCATCACGTTCAGAGGAGTCTCGCTCTTTGTTCGATTGTTTGTCTGGCAACGTTCATCCCAATATAGACAGCAATCCACGAATCGTTGCGCCAAGCGCAACTGGTACTAGCGGCTGTGAGAACCTGCTGTAGCCTTACTCACCCGCATACGCAAACCAACAAGAATAATTATGCGCACCTCACGAATTCTATACCGCCACCTTTAATTATTGCAAGGGCTTTAATGAATCTGGAACGACACACGGGCTATCTTTGTGACTGCCAGGCTACTCAGAAAGACTCGTTTTTAATTCACACAGGGCCGTTTCCTCCAAGTTATTCTTTCGCTAAACCACCATACGAAGTCGAATTCCTTCGGAAGGATTCCGATCACTCCGAGGATCGAAAACGGCCCTGTTGCAACAGCCATTCGATCGATTTGCTGAAAGAAATACGAGTGCCATAGCCGTGCTCAAAAGAAATGGTAAGATGACTGTGGGTAGTCAGGATTTCCTGTTACCTGATGACCCTCTGACCAAACAAGCAGCACACAATACGGCTAATTCCAAACACTCGTCATACCATATTGTCTTTTTCCTTAAAGCGTTATCCTAATCACGACGAGGAACAAGAACCATGACGCTTAACATCATTCGAGCGGTTTTCCTGGTCGCGATAGTGAGCGCCGCTAGCGCCATGTCATTTGATTATGCAGACATGCACTATGGTTCTGACCAAACTCCTACTGACGCACCCAGTGGATCGATTATTCCTTTGGCCATTGTACTTGTAGTTTTTCTTCTATCAGTGCTCACTATCGCAATTGATCTTTGGTTACCAAATAAAAAGATTTCAACTATATCCGCTATTTTTTTTGGTCTCATTGTAGGCTTGATTCTGACCTATCTTTTTCAAATTACAGGTACCGCTGTTTTTACAGAAATGGGGATTCACCCTTCGATGCAGCGCTGGATCTATGTCATCGCAAGTGTTTTACTATCCTATATTTGTGTCACGGTTCTGTTACAAACTCAGGGGCAATTCCGATTTGTGATCCCCTACGTCGAATTTTCAAAAGAGATCAAAGGATTCAAACCCCTTGTTCTTGACACCAGTGTGATTATTGACGGCCGCATTGCAGACATCTGTAATACCCATATTCTTGACAGCCCTCTGGTAATTCCAGATTTCGTACTTAACGAACTTCAAGGCATTGCAGACAGCAATGACAAATTAAAACGCAATCGCGGTCGGCGTGGACTTGAAATTTTGAAAACACTTCAAAAAAGTCCGGACACGGAATATCAGGTCCATGATGAACAACTGCCCGAATTAGCCGGCCAAAGCGTTGATCAGCAAGTCGTCCTGCTCGCTAAACATCTTCGTGGGAAAGTCGTAACCAATGACTATAACCTGAATCAAATGGCACAGGTTCAGGGAGTGAATGCCATCAACATTAACGAGTTGTCCAACGCCGTCAAACCGGTGGTCCTGCATGGTGAATCATTGCAGGTAAAACTCATTAAAGAAGGCGAGGAATCTGGCCAGGGCGTGGGTTATCTTGACGACGGAACCATGGTCGTTGTGGAAGACGGTCGTTCGGAAGTTGGACAAGACATCCTGTTGACTGTTACCAGTGTTCTGCAAACCAGTGCCGGAAGAATGATCTTTGGCAAATTTGAGAGACTGTTGCGTCCCGCTAATTCCCTGCAACACTGAGATGCATCCCACGCATCAGGTACATAATCCGACCTCTGTCCTACAACAGAGGCAGATTACTGGATTTGCGCAAACCAGCCAAAATTCAGCCCTCGCCTTGAATAGGCCGATGACTACAACAAAAGTACGGGCAAACGACTTACTTAAATACTCCAACCTTTTCGATATTCCCGTCGGATATAGGAATCTGCTTCACCACAATTGGTAGCACGCAGTTGCAGATCATCCCAAACCAACTTTTCCCCGCCAAGACGATAGGAAACATTGCCGAGCAGAACTGTTTCCGTCAAGGCACCAGAATAATCAAAATTACATGTCGTATTATCGCGATGCTTCACAGCTTCAATAAATTCGGCATGATGTCCCAGTGAATTTGGAATGGTTGGAGCAGGAGAAGCAAAAGCAGAACCTTCCGTCATAAAAACTTTCTTAGAACCGTAATCAGCCAGCAATCGACCCTTTTCTCCCTCAAAAAGAACAGCGGATCCTTTTCCATCCCCATATTCGGTAAATTCTGAGGGACGATAATCGCCCTGATACCATGTCAGATGAACCGGAGGAAGATCATCCCGGGCAGGATAACGATAGTCGACTCGCATGTGATTTGGACACTCATTGTCACCTTCATGTCCTTTTTCCCCGGAAGCCTGAACCGTCTCCGGAGCCCTCAACTGAAGCGCCCAGTGGGGTAGATCCATATAATGGCACCCAAAGTCACCCAAGTTGCCGTTGCCAAAATCCCACCAATATCTCCAGTTAAAATGGAAATGATCGCTGCTAAATGGTCGCATTGGTGCCGGTCCAGTCCAAAGGTCATAATTGATATGCGGGGGAACCGGACCTGTTTTGGATTCTGAAAACACCCGAACCTTACCGCCATACCAGACATGAACACGCGTAACGGCACCGAGCGCACCAGACTGTACGATCTCGACCGCACGACGATAATTATCTCCTGCGTGAATCTGGGTTCCCAGTTGCGTTACTGCTTTTTGCCGTGCAGTCCATTCCCTGATGTGTCGCGCTTCCCATACGGAGTGCGCCAAGGGCTTCTCGCAATAGACATCGAAGCCTGCCTGCAATGCCGCTATTACCGGAAAGAAATGCATGTGGTCAGGTGTTGAAACCACCACACAATCAAGATCCGAATGATCGATAACGCGTCGATAGTCATCATAGGCACTGGCAGACGGATACTGTTCCATTGCCATCCCAAGTCGTTGTGAATCGATATCACACAAAGCAACTATATTTTCCGATGAAACGCCCGAAAGATTGGAAGCTCCACGAGCAGCTACCCCAATTACTCCTACATTCAGTTTCTCATTTGGAGATTTAGAAAGCGCAGGAACGCTGTCAGCTCCAACGGGATCCTGACAAGGGATTACAGAAATCGCTGTTCCCGCTAATGTTGCCTGACGAAGGAACTGTCGCCGACTGAAGGCTGCGCGCATTGTTTGCTCCTTGTTAAAAAGTCGCTTTTCCACCAAGTCTAAAGAATAACCTCGATCTGCGGCGTAAACCAGTCACGAAAGGACAACAAGGATATGACTGATAGTGACGTCACGCAAAGAAAACCTAGTTCAACAAACGCGAGATTAAATTCCTACATCCAGCTTCACAACGTACAATAGTCTCTGTTACATAACTCCCTGCACCATCACTGAAGTTTGTTTCATGCAAAATGCAGACGATTCACCCCGTTCTCTTGAATTCGTTTTCCTTGGTACAGGCACGTCCCATGGAGTACCCATGATTGGTTGCAGGTGTCCGGTTTGCATCTCAACCAATCCTCGCAACAAACGGACACGCTGTGGTGTTGTTGTCAAAACACCCTCCGGGAATATCCTCATTGATACGCCACCAGAACTGCGATTGCAGTTGGTTCGCGAAGACATCAGAGTGATTCACTCCGTTTTGTACACACACAGCCATGCAGATCACCTGTTCGGTCTTGATGATATCCGTATCTTCCCCCACTACCTCGACCAACCCGTTCCCATCTATTGCGAATCGTCTGTTGAAACCCAGATACGACAATCTTTTTCCTATGCGTTCGACCCACTGACCAAACAAGTCCCCTCCGGGGGACTACCACAGATGGTATTTCGTAGCATTCAACTTGATCCCTTCGAAGTTTTGGGCTTACCAGTTATACCGATTCGACTCGAACACGGACGATATCAGGTCCTTGGTTTTCGCATTGGAAATCTCGCATACTGTACAGACGTTAAGGTCATTCCGCCTGAAAGCTGGCCGCTTCTGGAAGGTCTCGACATTTTGATACTGGACGCGTTGCGGGAAAAACCCCATCCCACACACATGTGTATCGCGGAAAGCCTCGAAGTAGTTGAAAAAGTTCGTCCTAAACAGACGTATTTTACCCATATAGCACACCACCTCGACCACGATGCTACCATGGCTCAATTACCGGATGGGGTTGCTCTGGCATATGATGGGTTGTCTTTTCCATTTGCATAACGAATCAGAAATCGAATTCCCTTTTCCGAAGAACCCGTAACACCTATACCCATAATCCATTGTTACTTCGTGTGTCAGGAAAATATTCCGTTGTCACAAGAATGTAAGAACCCGACCAACATGTTTCATCTGTTAGATTTGGCACCTCAGCGAACAACTGGAAAACCAAAATAAGGAGAAGACGCATGCCCCTGGAACGCAATGTCTCAAACCGCCGATCTTTCTTAACCCATACAGTGGGCCTTGCTGCACCGACCTTTTTGGCACATCAGAGTGCCTACCCGGCCTTGGGGAAAAATACATCAAACCGTAGCTCCACTCCTGCTGTGGCTGCTAGAAAAACTTCGAATATTCGGATTGGTATTCGGATTCACCAGGGATGGTTGAATAGTAAAAATGACAATGACCTTCTCTTTCTCAAACAAATCGGCGTAAATCACGTCGACATCACTTTAAATCTGATCAAAGGCTACCAAGAGAACGGAATTTTTACTAAAGACAATTTGCGCGCGCTCATTCGCAGGTTGGATGGCTCTGGACTCGTGATTGAACGCGCTAACTCACTGGGTAACCACTACCTGCATGCTCATCTTCATGATGCCCAGGGACAACGGGAAATAGATCACTTGAAACGAATTGGCGATATGCTTTCCGACTGCGAAATACCTGTCTACGGAATCCAGGCATGCCAGGCAGCCTCCCATGTAGAAAATTCAAGAGGTGGCTGGGTCTATGAAAAAGGTCGTGGCGGCTATCGTTTTCCATCATTTGATGTCAAGCGTGCTCTATCTGCGGCACCTAAACCAAAATACCTCATAACCGCAGAACAGCTCTGGAAAGGGCTCCTCAATATTTACCGGCAGGTCATACCACATGTTGAGGGCAGTAAAACAAACATAGCCATGCATGGCAATGATCCGCCATTATATCACTACCTTGGTAACCCGCAGATTTTGTGTCGATTTGCAGACTTCGACCGTCTTTTCTCAGAAGTTCCAAGCTCTCATAATGGAATCACTTTTTGTGTGGGAACACGCTACGAGTCTGGCCAGAACATTCTTGATGGGATCCGTCACTTTGGCAATCAAGGAAAACTATTCCATGTCCACTTTCGGAATGTCATAGGTACTCTGCCAAAAGATGGCCATTATTCGGAAGTTTTTGTTGATGACGGTGATATCCGCATGCCGGATGTTTTGCGTGCGCTCCACGAGGTCGGTTATCAGGGAGTGATTGATTACGACCACCCCATGGGCATTACTGGAGATGAGCCCTTACCTAAGCAGTACATCTCATTTTGCGTTGGTTATATGCGAGGCTTATTACAGAGCTTAGATCGTTAACACAAAACATAACGAACAAGTATTCCGTTCGGACAACTTTCGGCTTGTCCTGGGATAGACTACTACCGAATCCCTTTATCCACTTACGTATTTTCAAGATGTTTATCATACCTGTTGTTGATCTAAAGAATGGCCAAGTTGTGCACGGGATAGCTGGACAACGGGATCAGTACCAACCTGTTCAAAGCGTGCTTACCTCGAGTAGCAAGCCCCTGGATGTCATTTGTGCTTTTGAAAAGCATTTCCGATTTCAAAACACGTATCTGGCTGATCTGGATGCGATTGAAGGTGGGCCGCCCGCTTACTCTCTCTATCAAGCGATTCAGGACCTGGGAACGCGCCTGTGGGTTGATGCCGGCATTCACAACCTCACCGACGCGCGAAACCTGATCCAATATGGTGTGGATCAAGTGATCGCTGGTCTAGAGACACTTTCCGATGCATCGATACTCGGGGAACTTGTCGCTGAAGTGGGTCCAGACCAACTTGTTTTCAGTTTAGATCTCAAATCCGGAAAACCGATGGGTGTCTCGACAGGCTGGAAAAGCCGAACTGTTCATGGGATGGTGGAACAGGCTGTAGATCTTGGAGTACGGAAGCTGATTGTTCTGGATCTATCCCGAGTGGGTGTTGATCAGGGAACGGGTACCTTGGACCTCTGCAGATGGATCAAGAACCACTTTCCTGATCTTGTACTTGTTTCGGGTGGAGGAATCCGCGACATAACAGACCTGCAGGCTTTGTCAAAAACCGGTCTCGAAGCTGCGCTCGTCGCTTCTGCACTGCATGACGGCCGCATTGGAACTGCAGATCTTGCATTGATTTGAATTTCTTACGTACCGCAACGGACTTCCTAATCCGACCATTCACAAATCCCTCGTTGACCATAGCATTCATCCACGTCTACTCGAAGCATAGACGGATAAAAGTGTTTTTGCTCATCCAGCACCTGTTTCAACTGCAGGCCAATCCATTCTGCGAGTAATTCGGCAGTCGTGTTGGCAACCGGTAACAAGACACAGTCTTCTTCAGGAAAAACCCATCTGCGGTCTTGGAACTGAACCACTACTTCCTGCCCTTTTTCCGTCACCTGTATCCGTTTACTCCGTAATGGCAGCAGTACATGATGATCCAGAATTCCCGTAATTTCACGCAATGTTTCGCGGAGCCAAATGAAATCAACGACATAAGAATTCTCATCCAGAGGCCCTTCGATCACAATTTCTGTTCGATAATTGTGTCCATGCAGTCGTTCGCACTCATTTTCATTAAAGGTAATAAAATGTGCTGCACTGAACACCAGATCATCTTTGGTTACCTTCACTTGATACCGAGGTAACTTGGTATCCATGACCGTAGAGCTTTTCAAACTTGACATGACACCCTCGTATATACAAACCTTATTAATATTTCAGACAAAAGCCTGGCCATAGTGCGCCGTATAGCCCCTTCCGTGAAAGGTTCCTCTCGGTTTCTGTAATCGCTTACCCGACTTGCCACTCGAAATACGGGTAGCAAACCCTATCGTCGGTTATTTACTGAAATAGCCAAAACTGAATGCCTCATGTTCATCAATCGCTTTACCCTCTCACGGCATTCAGTCACTCATAACTGCATAGTTCTTACGATTTATCGTAGCGAATCCCGTATCCTCCTCGTATCTTAATGACTATTACTGTACTACCAGCAGCGGAATGGGATTTCTTACTGCTCAGGGACATACTGGGTTGCTGGTAACTCAGTGATTTCCGTTCATAGCTTAATCCGTTCATTCATCCTCAATCCAGTCGCCACTTTATGGTAATACCATCCGTTAAAAAAACCCGTGTCCTGGCCATTCATGCGCATCCTGACGACATTGAATTTCAATGCGCAGGCACATTGTCACTACTCCAGCGGGCCGGATGTCAACTTCATCTGACCACCATGACTGCTGGTGATTGTGGATCAGCCGACTTAAAGCCGGAGGAAATTGCCCAAATACGGCGAGACGAAGCACGGCAATCCGCCTCCGTTATCGATGCAGAATACCAGTGTTTGGAATTCATGGACCTTTCTATTACAGCAGACACGACATCCCACCGTCGTGTTACGGAAGCCATACGAAAAACTCGACCTGACATTGTATTGACAGCCCCTCCAATCGACTACATGTCTGATCACGAAGTGACCAGTCGCCTGGTGCGAGATGCTTGTTTTAGCGCTTCAGTTCCCAATTTTTCAACTCATCAGTGGGATCCATGTGCACCTCTTGAACATATTCCACATCTCTACTACATGGACCCGATGGAAGGCGTTGACTGGTTCAGAAATCCCGTAGAACCTGATTTTTACATCAATATTTCATCCACCTACGAACAAAAAAAACAGATGCTGGCCTGCCATAACAGCCAACGCACATGGCTACAAAAACAACACGGTATCGATGAATATCTGAGCAGTATGCACCGTTGGTCCTCACAGCGTGGCAAAGAAATTCGGGTGCCTTTCGCTGAAGCATTCCGTCAGCACACGGGCCATCCTTACCCGCAAGACAACCTTTTACTCGCTCTTGTCTGTCAGGATGGAAAGGGGAAAACGGAACAAACTTAGATATCCGTTACCGCCATTCTTTTTTATTTAGTTAAAGAATCATTCCCCCACCAAAACAATCCGCTAAACTGACAACCTGGTCCCATTGAGTCCTTCTGTATATCCATTTGCAGGAATGACCGCATTCAGAAACTCCCTTTTTTCTCAGGTGGCTGGAACCCGTAACGATGGCCTTTGTCCTATCTCCTTTAAACAGTGACGGGCCCACAATTCCCGTTGACAAGCCAATCCTGGTTGTGGGACGCCATGTGGATTGTGACGTTTCCCTGAATGCATCGAAAGTCTCTCGTCGCCATTGCTGTATTGGCCAAATTGGAGAGTCACTCGTCATCAAAGATCTCGGTAGTACTAACGGTTTCAAAATCAATGGAAAAGCTATGATAGAAGCAGTACTTCATGTGGATGACAAACTGACTATCGCTCATTTCACCTGGACAGTGGGAAAAGTTTCCACGCCTTCCCGAACGCAATCCAAACCGGATGTTCTTACATCGGATAAACCCATTCCCGTTTCCGATGCAGAACTTAATTTTGAAGGTTTTGATCCCCACCGAGAATAGCGTGTGTCTCTTTTAAGACTCGGATTACCAGTCGTTTTGCTTTTGGAACCCAATCGCCCCGCTGTCGACGGGACGGACTCCCTTTTCAATCTGTATGGAAAACGAAGTCCGGTTTCCACTTCGTAACCACTTAACCATGATTTTTTATACTTTACCCACTATGCTAATATCCAGTTTGATTAAGTCATTGTCATGTCAATCACATTGAGTTACGACTATGGACAAGCAAGATGTCGGCCCGGCTCTGGGAAAAATTGTAAGTGGTATTTATATTCTTACGGCAAAACATGCATCAAACGAAACCGGGATGCTTGCCTCATGGGTTCAGCAGGCCGGCTTTGATCCCCCTGCGATTACTGTCGCCATTAAAAAAGGCCGATATGTTGTTGATTGGATTAACGATGGAGCGCCGTTTGTCGTTAACGTTCTGTCCGATGAAAACAAGCAAATGCTTGCTCACTTTGGCAAGGGTTTTCCTGAAGGTGATCCGGCATTTGAAAGTCTTCTGATTCGCCGATCCAATCAGGGTATCGCCCTCCTTTCAAGTGCCTTGGCCCACATTGAATGCCAGGTTATCAGTCAACTTGAAAGCTCCGATCATCACATTTTCCTAGCCGAAGTAGTCAGTGGGGCACTACAGAACGAAGGCATCCCTATGACTCATGTGCGCAAGAATGGATTCCATTACTAGTTATCTTCTGTTGATTACCAACCACTCAGGACGTTACACACACGCTTCCATCTGTGAATCGTTTGCATTTTTCGAGGTTTAACATGGCCCTTTCCACCTCTTTGTCTGGTGAACTCTGCAAACTCCTCGGTGAGGAGGCCGTCCTTTCTTCTGAAGACGAACTCCTGGTATATGAATGTGATGGCTATGTCGTTGAAAAAAATCGCCCTGATCTTGTAGTATTTCCAGAGTCCACGCAGCAGGTTTCCGATATCGTCAGGCTTTGTAATGAGAACCATGTTCCATTTCTTCCAAGAGGTGCCGGAACCAGTCTCGCCGGTGGCTGTCTGCCCGTTGGTGGCGGCGTTATGATATCGTTAACCCGGATGAAGCGCATTCTGGAAGTTAATCTGCGTGATCGCTACGCCATCGTGGAACCCGGCCTGGTGAATCTTCATCTTTCACAACATCTTCGTGGTACCACCTATCATTACGCACCGGATCCATCCAGCCAAGGTTCTTGCACCATCGGTGGTAATATCGCTACGAACTCTGGGGGACCTCACACTCTTAAATACGGTGTTACGGTTAATCATGTTCTTGGTATGGAACTGGTGCTACCAAACGCTGAGATTATACAGACCGGTGGAATTTCAGAGGACAATCCCGGATACGATATAACGGGAGTCCTTGTCGGTTCAGAAGGAACATTTGGAATCTGTACCCAAGCAATTGTACGGATAACCCGTGATCCCGAAAGCTGTAGAACCATGCTGGCAGTCTTTGAGTCAGTTGACGACGCGACAAACACAATCAGTGATATTATTGCCAGCGGCATCATCCCTGCTGCACTTGAGATGATGGACCAGGGAATACTGGTAGCGCTGGAGGACGCATTTCACATCGGTTTTCCACTTGATGCAGAGGCTGTACTGCTGATTGAAGTCGACGGTCTCGAAGTCGGGATGGACAAAGAAGCTTCTCAGATCATGACCATCTGCAATACCCATGATTGTCGTAGCGTGAAACTTGCCAAGAATGCCGCAGAGCGTCAACAGCTATGGAAATGTAGAAAACAGGCTTTTGGTGCTGTTGGCCGACTTGCTCCAAGTTATTGCACACAGGATGGTGTCGTGCCACGCACCAAATTGCCTGAGGTCCTGAAAACGATTACTCAAATCGGACAACAGTTCGATGTTCGTATCGTTAATGTATTCCATGCCGGAGACGGAAATCTTCACCCTATTGTGCTGTTTGATGAACGGAATTCAGATCAAACAAAGCGTGCATTAGCCGCCAGCAATGCGATTCTGGACGAATGCATCCGTGTTGGAGGAAGTGTCACCGGTGAACATGGAATTGGCGTAGAGAAAATCGATTTTATGCCCAAACTATTTTCGCCTACCGACCTCTCAACCATGATGAAATTACGAGATGCCTTCAATCCCGACAATCGTCTCAGCCCTAACAAAATGCTCCCCACTTCCGCTGGATGCAGCATGGAATCAATTGAACAAATAAAACCCGGACGTCGTGCGGCTCTCTGAAATTCAGGCTTCCTGGAGAACTTCCTTCTGAACCATTCCACTCAAACAAGTCCACCCGTTGAGATGCTCTCCACTTCGTGAACCTTGACCGTTAGCGAACCTGGACCTAGAATTTCGTTGTGTTCAATCCGGTCACAAACGTCCCGGGAAAAACAGCCATTCGGAAATTTTGATGCCAACTGCCACAGCCTACTGGAGGAATCCCACACGTGTCAAATCACGACAAGATCGTTGACAATATCACACAAGTGATCGGAAATACCCCACTTATTCGACTGCAAAAGATCACCGGGGAATGCAAAGCATCGGTTGTCGCTAAAGTAGAAAACATGAATCCCTTATGGTCTGTGAAAGATCGTATTGGAAAAGCGATGATCGATGCAGCTGAACGAGACGGAAAAATTCAGGCTGACACCACCATCATTGAACCAACAAGCGGCAACACGGGTATTGCACTTGCTTTTACCTGCGCAGCCCGAGGTTACAAGCTCATGGTAACGATGCCTGAAAGCATGAGTGTTGAACGCCGAAGATTACTCAAGGCATTGGGTGCAGAGGTTGTCTTGACGCCTGCCGCTAAAGGGATGCCTGGCGCTGTTCGTCACGCCGAAGAATTAGCGGCCAGTGATCCAACTTTTTTCATGCCTCAGCAATTTAACAACCCTGCGAATCCGGAAGTACACCGGCAAACCACTGCTGAAGAAATATGGAACCATACGGATGGATCCTGCGACATTCTTGTGTCTGGCGTCGGTACGGGAGGAACGATTACAGGTGTTGGAGAAGTCATTAAATCTCGTAAACCTGAATTTCAATGCATCGCTGTCGAACCTGCAAAATCACCCGTTATTTCACAAACACGTTCCGGAAATGAACTACAACCTGGTCCACACAAAATTCAAGGCATCGGCGCAGGTTTTATACCGGGTGTCTTCAATGTTGATATTGTCGATGACGTAGTCCAAGTAACGGAAGAAAATGCATCGGATACCGCACGAAGACTGGCTACAGAAGAAGGTATCTTTTGCGGTATTTCCTCCGGTGCTGCATGTTGGGCAGCTATTCAAGTTGCGAATCGTGATGAAAATGAAGGAAAATTAATCGTCGTTGTTCTGCCCGATCTCGGAGAACGCTACCTTTCAACCGGACTGTATCCGGAATAACCGCTGTTTCGGAGTATTTCCAAGCATTAGTCAGATAAGCACATTCTTCACAACACTAGCTTTCGTGACCGGGGCATCTGTCAACGTTTCATCGCGACCTGAATGGCGGTAACTCAAACGTTCATGGTCCAACCCCATCTGATGCAATATTGTCGCGTGAAGATCGGGCACACTGACCGTGTTTTCAACCGACCTGTAACCTATTTCATCCGTAGCCCCGTGAACATAGCCGGATTTAAATCCACCACCAGCCAAAAGCAGTGAAAAGGCATTCCGGTTATGATCACGACCTGTTCCATTCTGTGAAACCGGTAATCGTCCAAATTCACCAGACCAGATAACAATCGTCTGCTCCAGTAATCCTCGCTGTTTGAGATCTCGAATCAGCGCAGCAGCGGGTTGATCGGTCTCCCGGCAGATTGTATTCAAAGAGTCTTGTGTTGCTTTATGACTATCCCATGGCTGGAACGGTTTGGGATGCACCTGAACAAAACGCACACCTGATTCCACTAGTTTTCTTGCCATCAGACAGCGTAATCCATACGGGCGAGTTTTTTCATCGTCCAGACCATATTGTCTTTGAACAACTTTCGACTCTTTTGAAATATCCAAAAGATTTTCTGCCTCCAGTTGCATTCGGCCGGCCAGTTCATAATTCTGAATACGTGTTTCCAATTCATTTTCATGTGGATACCGCTTCTGATACATACGATTGATGCGGTCTAGAAATGTTCTGTTTTCCTGTTGTATTTTATAAGACCTTTTCTTTGCAGATCGAAGATTTAACACAGCCTCACCCTGCGTGTTGAATTCCGTACCTCGAAACAAAGAAGGCATCCATCCTGAACTCCACGTGAGCGTTCCACTCGTGTTGTAACCACGCGGATCCCGAAGCACCACATACGCTGGAAGATTGCTATTCTCGGTACCCAGCGCATAGCTGATCCAAGACCCAAAAGACGGCCGTCCCTGAAAAATACGTCCCGTCATAAACATAATCAGCGCTTCGGTATGGTTGTTGTGATCGGAATACATCGATCGAATCATGCACAGATCATCCGCAATTGCACCCAGCTCTGGAATTACATCTGCCATGGGCATTCCGGATTTACCGCAACGCCGAAAAGAAAAAGGACTCGCCATTAATTCATTTTTCTCACTACCACTCTGAAACATCTCTACTTTGAATGAATGCTGTTTACCGTTGTATTTCTGAAGTTCTGGTTTGGGATCAAACAGATCCATCTGGCTGGGACCACCATTCTGCATCAACAGAATGACGGACTTCGCCTGGCCTGCAAATGACGAGTGCTTTGGACGTAGATCAAAAGATGGAAACTGTGATCCGATATCGCTGGAATGTCCTCGGGACAATTCCTCACCGCGCATTACCTGTGCCACCAGATTTCCAAAACTCAATCCTGTCAAATGGAGCATCTGTCGCCGGGAAAGAGATCGGCTGCAGGACTGCCGACACAACGGATTTGAAAGCACCATAAAAAGATCCTTGTGTTAACTTTTCCTAATCGATACGTACCGTTGCTTATTTTCAAACATGTCACTCAACATAAAGAAATTCATTTGCACTCAACAACATATGGCACAGTTCCTGGAGCGAGTGATCGCACGCCTGTGATTTTTCCATGTCCTTTTCCAACTGCAACTGATGGGCTTGACTCTCGAGAAAACTGAAACTGGTTTCCCATTCGGAATCGGTCGGAAGACGGCAAAAGGCTAGCATGAACGCTTCGCGAATACGTAGCTTCTGGTTCGATCCAGCTCGCTCGATAACCCTTTTGGAAAACTGTACCGCCTGGTCGGAAATAAATTTTCCATTCACCATCAAGAGTGATTGTAAAACCACGGCAGAATGCTGACGCCGAGTGCAATTATGAGCAACCAGTGGTTGGTCAAAAACACTGAGTTCACTTAATTGGTAATTCCGGCGGGCAAATATATACAGACTTCTCCTGTACTGGTCTGTTTTGTCGGTAAGTTTGTCGACGTTAATATCGACACTGCCATCCGAATGGGGTATCAGCGGGATCGGTGGTCCTCCGATCCGGTGCTCAAGCAGACCACTAGTCGCCAGAACTCGATCTCGTATCACTTCTGACTCTAGTCGACGCAATGGCATGCGCCAGAGAAGTCGGTTTTCGGGATCCTTTTTGTATGGATCAGCAATCTTGCGTACGGCCACTTTTAGTCGAGATCCCTGACGATAAGCGCTGGACCGAAGTATCAATCGATGCAGTTCTTTGAAACTCCAACCTCGATCCACAAACTCACAGGCTAGCCAGTCCAAAAGTTTGGGATGACTGGGCAAGGTACCGGAACGGCCAAAATTGTCCGGGGTTTCTACAATTCCTTTCCCAAAGTACTGCTGCCATACGCGATTAACAATTACCCTGGCTGTCAAAGGGTGATCGGGATGAGTTAACCAGTTTGCCAGCGCTAAACGCCTTCCACTACTTCCCGTTACCGATCCTTTTTCGGGTATCTCCAACCCCTGAATTACTCGTTCGAGTACCTTTGGGACACCAGGATTTACTGGGGCTCCCGGTGTCGTGTACTCTCCTCTGCGGAAAAGATACGTAGATGGCACTGACCCTGGTTCCCAAAAAGCACGAATAATTCCGTAGGACTGTTTTCCCCGGGCGAGAGATTTTATCTGCTCCTTAAAAGCAGCGACTCTGGATCGATCCTTCTCGGACAATGCCCGGTCGATCTCCTCTGGACTCACCTCCAACTGCGTACTTAATTTCGACAAGAGGTATTTTTGGACTCCTGTTCTCTGATCTTCAGAAGTCTGAATAGCCTTTTTAAGATCCGCCCTGATCACCTCAGGCATTTCCTTCAACTTTGCTTCCAACAACCGTTTCTTGGTCTGCTGATGGATACACCCTATCTGTTCTTCTGCTCTGCTAATCTCTTTTTCAATCTGGTCATTATTTATATCTATGCGATCTTTTTCACTTTTGGAAACATCCGCAATCTGTCGCTCCGAACCCGGAATCCAGCGATGAACGTTGTATCCCGGTGTAAAACAGGCTGCGAGACGATAATAGTCTACATGTGAAATAGGATCGAACTTATGGTCGTGGCAGCGCGCGCAGTGAACCGTCAAACCAAGAATGTTGGTTGAAAAAGTCTGAAGCGTGTCGAAAAGCACTTGATATCGGATATCGGCTGTGTTGAGTTCTTGTTCATCGGTCACATCCGCAGATTGTCGGAGAAAACCGGTAGCGATTAACTGGTTCTTTATCTCTGGTGAAAAGGTTTTTGCATTTCGCCAATCCACTCGCTCATCCCCGGCAATCTGCTCCATCAGGAACTGATCATAAGACTTGTCCTCATTGAAAGCCGCCACCACATAGTCCCGATATTTCCACATCCCCTCAGAAACTTTGATGATCTGAGCATCATTATCTGTACCTCGTGAATCGACATACCCTGCTGCGTCGAGCCAGTGACGGCCCCATCGTTCACCGTAATGGGGGGACGCCAGAAGCTCATCTATGAGTCGCTCATATGATTCCGGTGACGAATCGGAAACAAACGCCCTTACTTGGTCCGGTCTGGGTGGTAGTCCAATGACATCCAGAAAAACTCTTCTGACAAGCGTCTCTGGATCTGCGTCGGACAAGAATTGAAGACCTTGTGCTTCCAATTTATCCAGCAGAAACGCATCCACGGGTGTACGAACAAGATTTTGATTCCGGACGCTCGGAACTGGATATCGACGTGGTTCCTGAAAGGCCCACCACTGCTTTTTGTGCTGCGGCAATTCTGACACGGAAACTTCTGTGTTCAAAGGTTGATCAAATTGGGCAGAAGCACCCTCATCAATCCAGGATCGCAGTAGCTCTAAGTGCTGATTGGTTGGTTTCAGAGCATTTTCCGGTGGCATTTCACCAGATTTAATCTTTTCAATAATCAAACTCTCTTTAGACCTGCCTCTAACCAGTGCCGGACCACTCGTCCCACCTTTTAGCAACAGAGGCAAGGTGCGCATGTCCAGATCCCCCTCTAGTGCTTCACCACCATGACACTTCCAGCAGTAAGCCGTCAGAATGGGAACAATTTCTCGCTCGAAGGAGAGTGATTGTTGGGCCGGCTGTGCATGAACCAGGATAGGAATCATATTGCTGATGACAACAAAGCCGACCACGGAGAACCTTCTTTTCCGACTGATTTCGTAACGGCTCATTTGTTGACATACTCCAACATTACACCAGCCATTTTTGATTTAGTTGCAATAGCCTAGACAAGGCTGGCTTGGGAGTCCCATCTGGTCCGACGAGACCTGCATGAGGTAATTCGTGTGGCTGGCTGTCATATAAATGACACCAGGTAACACGCTTCACAAAGGGCTTGGAAAGGATCATAGGGAAAAATCTTTCCACCCACTCTTTCTGAAGGGATTCGTCCCAAGACCGTTGCCAAACATTCTTAACGGAAATTTCTTTCTGGATCGAAACACTGTCCGACCCATGTGAAGAAGGGACCGCAAGCATCAGGTGCACATCGATTCCCAAATATCCCCAGTCATCCAGCATGCGTGAAAATTCAAGGCTATCTCGCATCCAAGAGCCCGGAGAAGAATACCCCATGCTCACTTCAAGACTCACTGCTTTAATTCCCAGATCAACCCGCAACAACGTGTCCACAAAATTTATCGGGGCCACACTCTGATCACCGTTTGCAACATACTCTCCCCAGGGTTGATCTACGCGTACAACCCATTGTGCCGCCGGATCAACCTGATGAGCCACTTCCAGTAAATAAACCGAAAGCCGCAAGCGTTGTTCTTCAGAAAGGGAAAGAATCCGTGATGAATTCATACGTGCGGTCACTTCCCATACGGAAATTTTTCCACGATAACGATTGATTACCGACTGCATGAATTCTGCCGCACAATTTTGCAAATTGTCAAAATCCCCTTCCCAAAGCCACAGCCAGTCCGGAATTGTTGTCGGAGATAACGAAAACAGTGGACCGCCACAGATGGACAATCCCTTGGTGATGCACCATTCGATCTGCGCATCGTACAGATCCCATTGGCTTTCTCCCTCTACTGGCTCAATGTATTTCCAGTTCAAAGGAACTCGTGCTGAATTAAAGGAACCGGAGAGTTGAGTATCCCAGAGTTGCGTAGGCAACTCGTGAGGCAGTTCACACCCAGAATACACCGCGATGACACCTTGTTTTCGCCGTTTGTCTAAATTGTGATTACTGTATCGCTCAACCAGTTTCTCACCAACTAAAACTGCCGCAGCCAATGCGCGGTCAGCATCGCGACAACAAATCTCAGGACTGTGCTGCGACATGGCCGCCGAATGAAATATTCGTTGTGCTTCGTAAAGGTATTTTGATAACTGCTTGACACCTGTCCAACCCTGTCGCTCATAAACTGCCATTTGATTCCGAACTTGATTCAACTTGCCACGCGCAAGTTCCAATGGCAACCAGTAATCGGTCTCACCAGCAAGCAGCGTCGATGTCGAAAGCATCGGCTGACCAAAGCCAGCTACCGGCCAATGAGTAACAAACTTCCCCCTGTCGGTCTGGGGAAGTGACAGGAGTAACCGTCCGTCCTCAAGGTGCCCCTGAGTAACCCACGGAACCGAATCCGGTCCACAAAAATAAGATCCCTTACCGAGTTGCACGTCTTCAAGGAGATTCTGCGGATGAACTCGGAATTTAATAGCACCCATCGTTCACTAACCGCCTCGAGGTGAAGTCTTGTCATGACAAGTAATGCAGGGGGCATCCTTAATTCATCTACCGGTAACCCGATGCCTTACTTCACGCAAGTTATATTGAGTTTATCGCCTTCTCGAACGCTGTTCAAGTAAGCGCACGTGTGATAAGATGCATCCTCGTTTCGCCTCGCGATATAACTGAGAACTCCATATTGCCGTCCATTCGATAGAAAGGTGAGCCCTTTGACCTCACAATCCGCTCCTTCAAATGCCAGTGCAGCAACCTCGTCACCAAAGCATCCAGATGCCGGCCAGGTGTTGCTCCAAACGGAAATTGATGGTTTTCCTGTCCGGCGTGGAAAAGTGCGAGACATCTATGACCTGGGTGACCGATTACTCATCATTGCTACCGATCGAATCAGCGCATTTGATAGAGTTCTCCCAACCGGCATTCCTGACAAAGGACGCATTCTTACTGCTCTGAGTGTTTTTTGGTTTCAACATCTGGATTGCCCCAATCACCTCATTTCTTCTGAGATTGAAGACCTGACCGCTGTTAACGATTGCCGCGATCAGATCGCCGGCCGATTCATGCTTGTGCACAAGGCTGAAGTAGTTCCCATTGAATGCGTTGCGCGCGGATATCTGGCCGGATCTGGATGGAAAGAGTATCAGAAATTCGGAACCGTATGCGGCATCCAATTACCAGCAGGGCTGCAGGAAAGTGATCGTTTGCCAGAACCTATTTTCACACCTGCCACCAAAGCGCAAGAGGGACATGATGAAAATATTTCTTTTGAACGCATGACAGAAATCGTTGGAAGTGCTACATCAGAAGAACTCAGAACCAAAACACTAGACCTGTACAAACAGGCCTCCGACTATGCGAGAGAACGAGGTATTATCCTGGCTGACACCAAGCTCGAGTGGGGCTGGATAGACAACCGACTGGTTTTGGTAGACGAAATATTCACCTCAGACAGTTCTCGCTTCTGGCCCGAAAATCAATATCAACCTGGTCGATCGCAACCTGCATTCGACAAGCAATTTGTCCGAGACTGGTTGGAAACAACCGATTGGGACAAAGAAGGCACACCACCTGAATTGCCGGAAGACATCGTTGCACAAACACGATCGAAATACATAGAGGCCTATGAAGTTCTTGCCGAAAAAGCTTTTCCTTGGAAATAGAACTTCCCCCTTAGATAATCCCTAGGCCACGGTTACCACTAATGGGGGAATACCTCGAAAACCTCCATTGCCATCAATCTGAATTCCGACACCCTATCAGGTCAAATTGAATTTTACCTAATTGCATAAAAGCATCTTACCCTTATGTTGCGTTATCTCACGGCTGGCGAATCACATGGAAAAACCCTCGTGGCCATCGTTGATGGACTGCCAGCCGGAATACATATCGACTGTTCGCTGATTGATTATGAACTGAAAAGACGACAGGGGGGATACGGTCGTGGAGGCCGTCAAAAGCTTGAAACGGACCAAGTCGAAGTGCTATCGGGTATCTGGCAAAATACCTCTCTGGGAAGTCCTATTGCTCTTCAGGTAGTGAATCGTGATTACAAGCTGGAACGGCTGGAAGATTTACCGCGACCACGACCAGGACATGGTGATTTAGCCGGGGCGGTAAAATATCTGGCGCCTATTCGAGCAATACTGGAACGGGCCAGCGCCCGGGAAACAGCCATCCGTGTGGCGGCTGGGGCCTTGACAAAACAACTCCTTTCACTGTTTGATATTTCTGTTTTTGGCTTCGTTTCAGAACTGGGTGGAATACCCGCTGAAGTTCCTCCAGACACAAGTCTGAAGGATCTGCATTGCTTGCGAGATGAAAGCCCGGTTTACTCTGTTAACCCTTCTGCAGACGCCGATATCGTAGCACACATTGATCAGTGTGCTGATGAAGGAGACACTCTTGGTGGTGTAGTTGAAGTACTTGTTGAAGGCGTTCCCTTTGGTCTTGGCAGTCACACCCAATGGGACAAAAAGCTGGATGGGCGTTTGGCACAGGCTGTGATGAGCATTCAGGCTTTCAAAGGTGTTGAAATTGGGATGGGATTTGAAGCAGCCCGACAGCATGGTTCTTCCGTGCACGACCCAATTCAATTTGACGCTTCTCTTAAAGACCGGCCCCATCTCGGCTACATACGACCATCGAACAATGCCGGTGGAATAGAAGCAGGCATGACCAATGGACAACCCATTGTTATCCGTGCTGCCAAAAAGCCCATTAGCACACTCCGTCAACCGCTGGAATCCGTCGATTTCGCAACCAAAGAACCTCAAAAAGCCAGTTACGAACGCAGTGATGTATGCGCTGTGCCAGCTGCTAGTGTGATTGCAGAAAACGTTGTCGCTTTTGAAATTGCTCGGGCTTTTCTTGAAAAATTCAGCGCCGATAGTGTTGAAGAGATTCGGGAAAACTACGATACTTTTCTTCGTCTTGCACGTGAACGTTAACCTGGTGCTTTGATCCATTCAACTCCTGAATCAATGTACCTACAGGGTCCTGACAAGAAGGATTGCCTTGTACCGGAAATCACGCCGAACGATCGCGTTGTTAGTGTTCTTTACACTCTGCTTGGTACCCACAGCAGCAGCCATATGGATCTCATATAGCATCCAGCAACCTCAACACTCCAAACAGATTGCCCTTGAAATCAGCCAGGGGCTGGGAATGGATGTTCGATTGGGTGAATTGCGTTATCCAAAGCCCGGACAGGTTGAATATCACAACCTTATTCTCACCCATTCCGGTCATGATAGCCCCATTGCTTCCGTAACCCGATTACACGTCCGGAATTCCGGATCAGAGATCCAGGTTGACGGAATGAAGATCGCTGCACAATCCGCAGATTACTCCATATCGAGAGTGAGCAAGTCCGTCTTACTTGAAATTATGCGACGTCTGATTCCTGTCCATCAGAATCTGCTGACTGTGAACATTGCTTCACTGGAACTTGAGACACCGGATGAGCGTTACTTCTTCCCACAGGTTCAACTACTCTACCATCAAACCCCCCAAGGACAACCCATCGCCCGTATCAGGATGACACCTGATGATACCCTTGTCTCGCGACCCATCGAATTAAAACTTACCTTTTCCAATGCGGACCTTTTTTCTGTCGCGGACATCCGGCTCTCATCTGAGGATTACCCCATTTCGCTTTCGTTCATGCAATCCCTAGCACCCTGGGTTGATTCCATGGGGCCAAAAACCTCTTTACTGGGTAAATTGCACGCGAAGCGAAACGACAATCAGTCCTGGAAAATCCAGTTCAAAGGAATCATGCAATCTATTGACCTGAACGTACTCGCAGACAGTTACATTCCACATCACCTGAGCGGTTCTGCCAAATGGACCATCAACCATTTCTTGTGGAATAACAATCAACTGGAAAAATTTAAGGGTTCGATGCGAGCTGGCCCGGGTAAAATCGGCACACAACTCATTGACTCGTTAATACGGGAAACCGCCTGCACCACTCAAATCACATTACCCGAGGCTGACCAAATTCATTATTCAGAAATGGCCTTTCAACTGACCATTGAAAATGGACTGTATCAAATGGAGGGAATGAGTGATTCGGGCGGTATGCCTGCCCCATTGCTGCACATAAACCAGCAACCGATACTTTACAGCCCTATCAAACCACAATCGACCATGGCACTGGCCCGTGCTTTCAGTGAGACTTCAAGCGATAATCCGGTTCCATCCTTCTCTTTGAGTACCAGATGGCTGACTCGGGCCTTTGGAAGCGCGGCTGAACTTCCCTCTGAAACAGAACCCTAAACGCGATTTGCCATTGGATCATTGTACTGCTTTATACGGTTTCAGCCGCTCTATCAGAACTACTGCGCCACAATCGAATGGGCAACGAACCCAGTCCCACAAGTGCTAATTGACTGGTTGCAAACAAAAGTAGCCAATCCTGCGTGGAACTTAGAAATCCATAGGAATGCAACCCTACTCCCAACAGGTTAACACCAAACCAGGACCATGCCGTTACAATATTTCCTGTAATGGCCAGTACTGCCACTCCCCGTTGTCGAATCATACCACCCCAACGTGCATGAAGGATTAGCGCATTCCATAGCACAATAATCAGAGCCCCATTTTCCTTGGGATCCCATCCCCAAAATCGGCCCCAAGACTGATCGGCCCATATCCCACCGAGAACCGTTCCGACAAAACTCAAGAGGGTTGCAAAACAAACGATGCCATAAATCATCCTCCCCAGTGTCTGCATTCCTTTTTGACTCAGAGTTTTAGTAAACAGTCCCAGAAGCACAAAAAGGATACCCAGAAAACCCGCAAGAAAGGTTGCCGAGTATCCAAAAGTGATACAGGTTACATGTGTTGCCAGCCAAAAATTGGTATCCAGAACCGCCTGCATCATTTCCATGGTATCGCCGTCACCGGCCAGTCCATCGGCAATGCGCAATGTCAGAAACCCTGTGACACCACAAACGACATTACCAATACCATTACGAAATATCCCTTCCAGCAACATCGACATCACAACACATCCCCACCCGATAAAAATGGCAGAGGAATAGAGATTCGTAACGGGGGGCCGTTCCTGCAAATACATACGTCCAACAAGCGCACCGGTATGAACAACCAAAGTCGGAACCATGATCCAGAATGCTGCTCGATTTAATGGACGATTCCACCCTAACCATGACAGACAACTTAAGAGAAAGATTGCCACATACAAAACGGAACATCTGTTAAACGGGTCAAACGCATTGAACCGGACTTCCCACTCAGCTTTTGTAAGCACCGGATCGATGTGATCCTGAAGTTGATTTCGATAGGATCTCAGCGAGCTATTGAATTTATTATGATCTCTTTGTGCATAAGTCCTCGAAAGATTAATCAGCGAAGTAACCGCCTCCTGCAATTCGTTCGCCTCACTCCGGTCACGGTTGCCTGCTGCCTGAATCACGGCATCGACTGCAGGTGACCATTCACCTTCTTCTTCTAGCGGAGGAACCAGATGTGGCATGGGAAATCGCTTCATCATCTGATAGCGACGAACATCCTCCAGTAATTCTTCCTGACCTTTTTCCTGAAGAATCGAATGCGGTACAGCCAATCGCCAGAACAGTTGCAGATGTTCTGCCAGTGCCACCACTTGCTGATCGAAAACCGTGCGCTGCTTAGCATCAACCGAACGTGCTCGATTCGCTTCCCTTTCAAGCTCAATGATTTTATCCGGATCTCGAAATTCCTCGAGTGCATATCGAAACCGCTTCCGTTCCTTTAGCTCTAATAGATCCCGCACTTCTTCATTCGGAATCTTAAATACTTCATGTAAAAACGCTGTTTCGGTGTCAAACATGACATCCATCAACCACACTATGGCAGGGCTCCTTGCACCTTCATTATTCTCAAAATAATCACGACCAGAAATAATCGTGAGCGCATTACGTGCCAGCGTATCGAGCGGTTTTGCACGCCCTTGATACACAACGGGCATACGTCCAAACGCCTGAACATTCATAGAACTAGTATCTTCTGGAGTCCGCATGCTATAACCAAAAAATACGATTCCCAAAGCGCATGCAACCGTCGCACACCACAAAGAAGGATCACTAAGATCCCAGACCGACTGGTTCTCCTTGTGTTGGACACCCCGACCCAGAAAACTGAAAATACCCAGACCAAACTGTATCAGCATTCCAATAGAAACCAGCCCACAGGAAACATAGGGCATTAACCATCCAGGATTCTTCACTACCTGCAAAATGGTACCCCGATCCCCTGGAAGAAACGAGGACTGAAAAAATGTCTCACCCGAATAACGCAGAGGGTGATTCATATAAATGTTCACATCCCTCTCCACCCCCTGGTCGGGATCAAGCAGACGAACCCGGCTGGAATAGTTCCTAGGAGTATCCGTTCCGATATAAAGATCGTGCTTAAAATCTTCGAGATATACCGAATATGATTTGTAGCTTCGACGAAATCTAAGGGCTACCTGATACGACGAACTTTTAATCGAAACAGGTTGCTCGTTGAAGTGCTGTGAAAACAAAAAAGTGCCGATTCTTTTTTGGGTATTCTTTTGTAAAAGTCGGACATAGATAGACGCGATATCGACCTGCGATTCCGTACCGGTCACCTCAGGAGTTTCCCGGGCGACACTTGTACGACCGAAACCGGACGTTGCATGATTTTCGTCACTAACCAAAAATCCGACACGAAGTTTTTGATCTCCCAACTGAAATCCGTCGCGCGCATTGATGGCCGCAAGGGCCTCTCGGTGCGCCCGCATGCGCACCCATGCGACATTAGCGGTTAATTTCACCAGTGTGACCGTTTGTGAATCGAGTTCTATCTCACGAATTACTGGTTTTACGGACTGATCGTCGAAAGGTGATATCGCGAGCTGATTAGCCCATCGATTCACGTGTTCCAGAACCGATTCCGAGTCATTCTCTCGCGATGTAGCGGTGACAACAACCTGTGACTCTTCATGGTCTCCGAGATGAAACTCCACAAAACCCAGTTCAGAACCCGAATGCTGATGCCACTGCTCCGGAACATCCCATTCGATCGGTTTGCTGTTGCCAGAAAAACGGATCGATCGAACAAACTGCTCAAATTCGCGACTGTGCAACTTAACCTGTTCTCGGGGCCCGGCCAGTTTTAACAACCACGTTTCATGCTGACCCGACACAATCGCTCCCTGCACTTCCTGTACAAGCAGTATCGATTGCACAGAGCCGAAAGGCGAAAACAGACTTTCCAAATCGACCTTCGAATACGAAGAAGGGAACTGTTCCACTCGCAGAATTTCAGGAATCGTCTGGGAATTGACCATGTACCGAACCACTTCCACATCGAAAGGTAAATCGGCATGTTCAATCCGTTGTGTATCAGACACGGAAGAAAATCCAAAAAACGATTTGATCTGACGCAGCCGATTTTCAGGAACAACAACAACGTCATCATCTTTACCATCACGAGACCGTATTACGGCTAGTTCGGTCGTTCGGATGTCTTCTATATAGTTGGAACTTTCTCCTTCGACAATCGTCATATTGCCTTCAACGGCGCTCAATCCTGTTATAAGCTCGCCGAGTAACATTACGATTAAGCCACCGTGAATCAGCAAAACACCCGATCGCCTCCAATTGAGCTTGAATCGAATCGCATGGGCGGCCACCAAATTAATCAACATGGCGCTTCCTAGTAACCAGCCACCAAAAAACGGAAAGTGGTACGGCAGGTCATTCAGCCATGGAAACCAGCTTCCGAAACCGGGGATGTGATAAAAGATCCGAACGGGAAACCAGGCAAAAGTGAAATTCCTAAAATACTTGTGGACGACCGTCCAGATCCCCTCGTCCACCTGAACCAGTGTTCCGCAGAATATAAGAATAACGGACAGAGCAACCAATATGACGGTTAGCTTCAGAGAGGCCAAAGGTGCAACCAGGTACCTTGCGATTTTCCACAAGCTCGGCTGTTCAACCATGGCTTGATCAAAACGGGGCATTTCAGCCATTACATTCTCCTGGTTCGCCCTTGGACATCTAAAAATGAACTGACTGTACCCACTCCTGAAAAGCAGTTTTATTTCTGCTCACAAGCTCCGACTCTCCTCGCATCTTGAAAAACCAGGTGCGATTATTGCGATTGTAAATCACTCCCAGTGTTCTCTCAGAGTTATTTTGCGATGCGGGTCCTGCAATTTCGACAAACGATGCTTGCTTTCCGTCAATTTCAAGTGTCTCAACCTCTGTCTGAATTTCCTGTTCTGTTGCTTTCTTAAGTCCCAATTCATCACGCCACCTGTTAACATTCGCAACCAGACCACCAGCCGCTCCTGACAATGGAATAGCCGTTACTTCCGCCTTCACTTCACCGTCACGTATGACAAAGGATGCAGCACGCATTCCACGGGGAGGCTGTGCAACCCAGCCCTCAGGCACTACGTGATACTGAAAATTGCCTTCTGTTGCTGTTTCACTACTGCTCTCGGGTACCGCCTGACTGCTGTTGAAAAATGGGGGCATCTGATTTCCACCCTCCACAGCTGTGCCTCTCATATCCACAAGCGTTGCCGTCACCGCTTCGAGTTTCACCTCCTCAATCACCTGCGCGACCGATTGCTCATTGAAAGGAGGCAGGCCTATCTGACCCGCCCAGCGATTCACATTTGCCAAAACTGAACCCGACTCCGATCCGAGCGCAGTAACGGTCACTATCAAAGGGTTATCCTCATGTTCTCCTAAATGAAATTCGGCAAAACGCATCCCTGTCCCATCGTGTTGATGCCAGCTATCCGGTACATTCCAGTCGATGCGCTCACCGGTGTTCCCACCAAAACGAACAGACCTCACAAACCGGTCAAAGTCCTGATGGTGCATTCCGATCTGATCCAGTGGCCCCATAAGCTTAATGAACCATGTTCGATCCGGGTTGGGAATGATGGCACCCAGTAATCTTTGTTCCACTGATTCAATTTCGGGTTTAACGGCTGATGATACCGCGTATCGCTCAATGCCAGGTTCCTCACAACCGATTAATCCAACGGCAGCCAGCCATAAGATCGACGCCAAGAGAAATGGTGTATGGAAATGGGTGCAAAATCTCTGTAATACCAACATAATTAAACCGCACCGTGGAGATACTTTGACCATGGCTGTGAATCTGGTGACGTCTGGTATAACCGCAAAAGAAACGACCGGTCCGTGACGGAACTAATCTGGAACTCCGTTTCCCGATGTCAAAAATTACTGATTTACTTACGAATTATAGCGCACGCGAGTTACAAAATACAGTAGAGATCCCCGGTGTCAGACGAGTAACAACTGGAATTACAGATCCACTGGATCCATATTCGGCCGACTTCTAGACAGACTTCTAAAATTCTTCTTCAACCAGAATGTGGAACAGCCCTAAAAACAAACGCTGATTCCACTGTCTGATGATGAGATTGAACTGGCAGTTCCACTTCCAGAAGGTTAAAGGCTGTACCTAGCCCGCTATTTTGAAACGCTTGGATTTTTAAACTAACCGGTATCGGGAATCCTGCTTTTCAAATAGAACAAAAAAACCCGGTTCTATGACGAGAACCGGGTTTATCCATGCCTATGAGTCCAAAGGACCTAACGATTGAGCCTGTCATCCATCGCTACGTTTGTATCGGGCAGTGGATTAGCTGCCTGAGCACGGTCCAGACTACGTCCTGCCACTGCAGCATCCGGAGCAAGGACGTAAATTTCCACACGGCGGTTCCTTTGGCGGCTACCGTTTGTGCTGTTCGCCTCGACAGGTTGGTGCTCACCATAGCCCGCTACCCCCATTCGGGAGGCACGCACTCCGGAATCCTGAAGAAAGTCCTGCACGGAAATAGCACGATGGGCACTTAGATGCCAATTCGTAGGATGTTTTTCCCGTGTCGCAGTTCTCGCTATCGGACGGTCGTCGGTATGACCTACGATCATGATATTGTAATCATATACCTCACGTTCATTAACAATATTGGCGAATTCGCCAAGTAGACTGCGTACTTCGGTGCGCAGTTCATCCTTACCGGTTGAAAAAAGAATGTCGGAATTGAGCTTACTGATTCCAGTAGCGGGATCAAACTCAAAGCTTTCCGGATAGCGTCTAGCAAGATCTGCCAAACGATTACTTGTTTCAGAAGGCAGGGGATTGTTTGGATCCCACTGGTTGCGCAACCCGTTCAGCTGGTCTCGAAGACTCAGCAACTCATCTTCACTCATCCGGGTTTCTTCTGCCAATTCGCGGGCATGACGATCAAGATCATGCTTTTCGGCCATCGTGGAACGTAAACGTGCCGTTAGGCTTCGATTGACTTCCTGGCAGCGCGCCAGCTGATTTTGTGGAACCATCGCACAACCCGCAGACAACACGCCAGCGGTAAGTGCGATAACGGGAAAGAGCTGATTATACCCACTACGTATCATGTGATCCGACTCCTTTCGAATCGACACGCAAATGCCAATTTCTTGCTTCGCGTTAACCTCGAACAAACTGGTTCTAATGGCATACCGAGCGACGGTCCTTCGTCGACGATTTACTTCTGCCACACAATCCTTTTCTACTTTTTCGCGTATAAGAAACCTGTACACACGCGTGCAACCCAGCTCTCCTACACATTCATACCCTTACTAAGATTTTCTGCTGCTTATCAAAATAAGTTCGCAATCATATCAATTACGGGACTCGTCAGTTGATTTGGTTGATGAGGACTCCACAGAGTTCGAACCAACTCCAACATCAAAACACTCGCAAAAGCCGTGACAACAGTAGTACAGGTTAAACCAACCAATACAATCGTGCTCCAACCGGTTTCCTGAGCTCGCATTGAAGGCACCTGGGCAGCGAAGTCACTTTCACTGTCTTCACTCAATCCAGCTGTCATCCCGACATCATCGCTTTCATCCAGCATCACTTCCGAATGGTCGGCAAGTGCGGTAGCTGCTGCGGGATCAACCGCTTCATCTTCATCGAGGGAAATCACTTGTGTTTCGTTATCCGCGGGAGCTTCATCGAGAGATTCAAGTTCAAAATCAGAATTAACAGCAAGGTCAACTTCCGTTGCATCTTCCAGCTCAAGTACCGGAACTTCGAAGTCTGTTTCCAGCAAATCGTCACTCATTTCCTCACCGGCAGCCGGTTGCTCAAGCGAAATACCGCTGTCAGCGGGTTGTTCAAGAGAGATACCACTGTCAGAAAGTGCGTCTCCACCGTCTTCGCCTTCATCGGTTACCAGCACCAGATCACTGTCGAAGGGATTGTCATCGGCCCCTTCATCGCCACTGTCTACTAGCAGCACATCGCTGTCGCCACCTTCTGGCTCATCAAAGGTAATTTCCACATCACTGTCAGCCGCAATATCATCCAATATCAGAACCTCTTCTTCATCCGAAGTTTTTGCCTCGGAATCACCCGTGCCCTGCTGCTCAGCCAACGAATGTACGTCTTGGGCACGAATTTTCGACATCCCCTGATCCATAAACGTTTTCAATGATCCGTCATCGATGAGCGTCTTAAGCGCATCATCAGAAATGCCCAGTTTGGACGCAGCTTCTTCTAGGGTGTAATATTTCGCCATCTAAAAGACCTCCTCAGTTCGGTGCGGTCTCAACATACTTCGGTACGTTGAGATTGACGAAATGCTAAAAAGGTATGACTCCATTATTCAACCGCCTTTCAACATGTTCGCTGCATCAAAACCTTTTGGTATTCAGGGTCTCAGGATCCCCCGAACAGACCTTACTTCAGGTTTGTGGACACCTCCAAATTGTTTCAATTCCATATCCGGACGGAAGTCACGAGCCAATGTTAATGTCACATCCCCGTTTTCGGAGTTCAGTCTATATAGACCAAACCATGAGCGTTGGCTGTCAACAATCAAAAGATGTTGCATACGCTCGTCAAACTGTACATGAACACTATTAGCTTGTCCTTCCTGCTGACTGATGGAGCGAGGATTACCCTGAGGCGACGCCGCATTAACCATCGACCAACCAGCCAACCCCATTACAACGCCCAGCACGACTCCTGCTACTGCTTGGCGCATCATTGCCCTTCCTTGGGAAATTGGGAAACTTACATGTATTGTATAAGCTGTAAATCCCTTTTCAAGTAGCATCATGCCCATAAATGGGTTCACTTCTGCTATCTGAGAGGTAAAATTCGCCTTGTCATGGGTTCATCGGGAGCTAGTGACACGGACACGATAATGCAAATTGTCCCGATTAGTTCTATTATTACAGTGTGCTTAATGTGGATGGGTCGAGGCGGGAGTGTAACAATCGAGACTAACGCGGGCAATACCAACCCACCAAAATACACTTGAAAATAAGAGGTTATTTTGAAACGCTCCGGGTGATAGGAGCACCAACACAAAGTACAACCCTTCGAAAAAGCCTTGAGCTCCTTGCCACAAGGATCCAAAAGGCAATGATAAGGACTTCATTTCTTTGCGTATTCTCATCACAGCTGGGCCAACTCGCGAATATATCGATGACGTTCGTTACATTAGTAACGGATCGAGTGGAAAAATGGGTTATGCAGTGGCGGAGGCAGCTGTCAAACACAACCACAAGGTGGTTCTTGTCAGCGGACCGGTATCACTTCCTACTCCAAAATCCGTCCACCGTATCGACATAATAACCTCGAGTGATATGCTTCGAGAGTGCCTGCGTGTTTACCCCGAATGTGATGGGGTGATTGCCGTTGCGGCAGTGTGTGACTATCGACCTGAGAAAATAGCATCCGGGAAACTTAAGAAGGATGGCTCTACTCGAAACCTGCCTTTAACTGAAACCGAAGATATCCTGGCACATCTCGGGCAACGAAAGGGTCACCAGTGGATTCTTGGTTTTGCACTGGAAGCAGAAAATGCAGCCCAGGAAGCTATTCGGAAACGACACGCCAAAGGATGTGACGCCATTGTTCTAAATCATACCTCAGCAATATCGGCAGATGTAACTTCGATCCAGATCATCGATCACACAGATCGTGTGGTTCATACCTGCAAGGGACCAAAACCTGATGTCGCCGACAATCTGTTAACGTGGATTGAATCCGCTCTGGTCGTATCTTCAAAAACGCCTGCTGGAACCTCTGTCAGACAGCCTGACGAATAACGGAAGACAAAATGTTACAACCGTCCTCAACCTGTTCGGATGAAATGTTCATCGCGGGTAACAAACGAAGTACCGTTTGTTGAGTAGCATTCACCAGAAGACCTTGTTCCATGCATTTCTGAACTAACGGAGCTGCTTCTATTTCAAGTTCAATTCCGATCATCATTCCCAGTACACGTACTTCACGAATGACATCCGTATCCGAAGCCAGTGATTCCAATCGTTCCCGGAACTGTTCGGCCATCAGACGCGTGTGTTCCAAAAGTCCTTCGGATTCAATCGTTTCAATTGTCGCAAGACCGGCTCGAGCGGCTATCGGATTCCCTCCGAAGGTACAGGCATGCATACCCGGACGCAAACTGGGGGCCACCGTTGTGTTTGTCATAATTCCGCCACAGGCCAGTCCACCTCCGAGGGCTTTAGCCAGCGACATGACATCTGGAACGGTCTCATGATGCTGATAACCGAACCATTGTCCGGTTCGTCCCATCCCGGTTTGCACCTCATCAAAAATTAAAAGTAACTCTTGTTCATCACACAAGGCACGCAGACCGGGCAGGAACGCCGCATCGGGTATATTAATACCACCTTCACCCTGGATTGGCTCCACCATGATCGCACAGGTCTCCTCGTCCACTAAAGAGCGAACGGTCTCCAGATCACCATAGGGAGCGTAAACAAAACCCGCCATTAATGGCCCGAGACCCTGGTGATAGGCAGGTTGGGCGGTTGCTGTCGTGGCAGCAATAGTCCTTCCATGGAAACCTTTTTCAAACGTGATGATTTTGTAGCGTTCTTCAGGTGTATGTAAACGAGCCAGCTTGATCGCAGATTCATTCGCCTCGGCACCACTGTTACAGAAAAAAGCCTGACCTCCAAAACTGATCCGACTGAGCGCTTCCGCCCAACGCCCCTGGGCTTCCATGTACCAGGTATTAGGAACATGAATCAACTGCCGAACCTGTTCGCATACGGCCTCGACAACCTTCGGTGGACAATGTCCAAGCAAGTTACATCCCCACCCGGGAAACAGGTCCAGATAACGATTGCCTTCAGCATCCCAGACATAGGATCCTTCTCCCCGTTCCAGAGATACCGGAAATCGCACATAGTTAGGGACGACAAACTTCTGAAACATCTCGATCGTCTGTTGCGTGTTCATGTCCAATCCTGCGTTATTCAAATAGTTACTTGTATCCTGAAAACCGTTCTTGATTTACACACGAATCAAGGACTGGAAGGTAAAACAATTTCCGTTCCCACGCCCTGATTAGTAAAAATTTCCAACAAAAGAGAATGACTTAAACGCCCGTCAATGATATGTGTTTTTGATACACCCGCCTGGACACTTTCCAGACAGGCTTCAACCTTGGGAATCATACCTTCCGCAATCACTTCCTCTGCAATCAGCCTGCGACATTCGTCTGGATCCAAACTCGGAATCAGTGATTCGGGATTCGTATGATCAGCGAGAATTCCTGGAACATCGCTGAGAAAGATCAGCTTTTCTGCTCCCATCTGCTGGGCAACCGCTGCTGCTGCTGTATCGGCATTAATATTCAGTGTTCGCGATTTTTCATCGAGCCCCAAAGAAGGAATTACGGGGACGACCCCGGCCAGGCACAGATTGTCCAGAAGCTGACAATCCACCTGATTGACACGACCCACCCAACCTAAATCAAAACATTCACCGGAACCATCCTCAATGAGCAGCTTTTCTGCGCTTAATGCACATTTTGTATTTTGATGCAGACCTGCAGCACGACCACCCAGTTGTTCTATTTTCTGAACTAATTCATCATTAATTTCTTCTATCAACACTTGGCTGACAATTTCAATCACCGCTTCGTCAGTAAAACGTCGCCCTCGAATAAACTTCGATTCCAGACCAGCCGCAGCCATAGCTCTGCTGATTGCAGCACCACCACCGTGTACCACAACCGGACGTACTCCTACTGTTTCCATGAAAACAACATCTTGCAAGATGGCCCGCATTACCGATGTATCGTCCATCACACTTCCACCCAGTTTTATGATCACAAGGTGGTCGCGAAAAGTACGAATATAGGCGAGTGCTTCAATCAACACTTCGGCTTTTCCAATTGCTTCCTTCAAAGCACTGAACCTCCTAGGAAAAAGATGCGAGCAAACTGCAGAATTTAACTGTCCCATTTATCGCTCACACAACCCTGAGAACGCTTCTGCTCAACTCTACTGGGATACCCGTTAGGACCGAGTTTTCGAAAGTTGTCTGAAGAAACCCCGGTGCATCATAACAAAGGCACCCGGATTCGCCAGATCGGGAAATCGTGGATACACCGCTGCCCTTCCGGTCATCGCGATATGAGCGGTCCCTCGTAAGACTCAAATGGCTAAACATACCGGAAACACGACGACTAATATGGATTGCGATAGGCCACTGGCAGGAAGATCACCTCGGCGTTGACGGAAACTCATTCTCCAGATTCACTTAATGGTTGAGCACCTCTCATATCGCCATATCCTCCCCCTTTGGACCCTGACGGGTTCCTGCCAAAGTATCGTTTGTCTTCCGTCGTCTCCTTCGCAGGCTGGTAACGTACATCACAAGACAATCGGGTTCTCCCAACGGTGGATTGATTATCCAGTGAGCCATGCAACAGCAACATGCTGAAAAAAAGAAGATCGCCGGCTCGAAAATCAGTTGTAAGAATTCTTACCTGCCTTCGTCTGGCCAAATCGACTGGATGTTCATCTGCAGCACCGGAGTAGGCAGCGTGCTGGACCATTTCATTCGCTCGACTTTTATCGTAATCATGACCCAGAAGAGGGTTAATCATATCGAGAAATTGATTTGACTTCTCAATCAGCGCAATGGGGCCATCTGACATCGGGATGTCACCCAGTGGAACCCAGGCGGTGTAAATGGGCTGTGCATATCCCGCAAAAAAGGCATGATCATAGTGCAGCTGGGTACTCTTACCTCTCACAAGCGGCCGAAGATATAATAAATCGTGGGCACGAGCTGGTTCATTTAGAAGTAAACTGGCCCACTGGTGCAGTTCATCTCCATGCGTAACGTCGCGCAGGTGCGGTCCCTCGCTTACCTCTTTCCAGAACTCGCCGAGCTTATTACCTGACAACTCTCTACGCCGACTTGTTCCTGTTGCAATACCATCCAGAACCGGGTCTGTTATTTCTCCCATTCTTTTCAGTTGTCCGAATACCTCAGTTCTCGCCCGCATCACCTGATCTCGACTGAGCGCATTGCGAATGAATACGTAGCCCTGATTTTCCATTTGGGATCTTAATTGTGAACCTTCTGCATCCACCGCTTCGGCTTCCGTAAACATACCCAGCAACGAACCAGGAATCGCTACCTTCTGAATGGAACAGGATTTCATTTCATTCATCTCATGAAAATGCAATCACATTGGCAGCACCGCCATCAACCGGGATGGTGTGGCCATTGATGTAACTCGCCGCATCACTTGCCAGAAAGCAGACGGATCCAGCCACATCTTCGGGTTCTCCCCATCGTTGTGCAGGCACGCGCCTCATTACCTGTGCCGAGCCGTCGGCATTGGATTGTAACGCTTCGGTCATGGGGGTGCGAATCCAGCCTGGAGCTATAGCATTCACACGAATGCCGTGTCTGCCCCATTCTGCAGCAAGATCTCGGGTAAGAGCAATGATTCCACCTTTGGTCACTCCATACACCGAACCGCCCCGTCCCAGCCCAACCAGCCCACCTCCCAAAGCAGAAATATTGATGATGCTGCCAGATTGTTGTTGCAGCATTTCTTTTCCAACTGTGCTCGCCATAAAAAGGCAGCCTTTTAAATTCACATCAAAAACCGCCTCTACATCTTCTTCCAACATCAACAACGGATCAACACGCCGATGAATTCCGGCGTTGTTGACCAGGATATCAATACGTCCATACTGACAGACGATGTGATCCACACACTCCTTGACCTGCTCTTTTTGACGAACATCGCAAACATACGAACCCAATTGACTGCCCGTTGCGTCGGTAATATCGGCAACCGAACGTTTGATTTGATCTTTCTGAATATCACAGATAATCGTGGTCGCCCCATGGGCATTCAAGGCTGCTGCACTTGCTTTGCCCAAGCCACTTGCCCCACCTGTAACCAATGCAACCTTATCCGTAAGATCAAAGAGCTGCTTCACGAAAAACTCCTTCTCATAGGTTCCCGAAAACACACTAGACTCAAAATCAGATTATTTCGGTTGAAACATTTCCAGTACGTAACCATCTGGATCAAAAAAATAAACAACCAGGCCACCCTGGTTGGGACCAGCCGTTATGGGAACCGGGTTAGACTTGAATTTCACGCCCCTTGATTGAAGATCACGATAAGCTGCACTCAGATCACTCACAACAATACATAGATGCGTATTTCCGGCGCAGTTGGTATCTGTATTGCTGGGTTTACCGATATGGTTCAAATATTGGACAATTTCCAGAGACTGTTTGCTGTTTTGGTTCACTCGAAAAGAAGCAACACTTAACTGAACCCCTTCATAACCTGTCTGAGCGGCCACATAAGAAGCATCCACACAGGGCCTTCTTCCAATAAGTTCCATACCAAGAAGATCGCGATAAAACACAATGGACTGCTCAATATCGGCAACCGTCATTCCAAGATGGTGTATATCCTCGAGCTCCCAGCTATTTGATTCCTTCATAATCAATCCTTTTTTCATACCTGCTTAAATAGATTCATCCGCAACCTTTTTTACTTGCCGGATCGAAGTGGCTCGCCAGATCAGCCCTCTTGAAAAAGATCCAGCTCTGGATCATATTCAAATTCATTCATTCCCGAAATCGGTTGCGCGGCACAAGAGGCATAATGATATTGAATGGCACGACGACGCTTCTGTGTCTGATTAACAGGCGTGAAGTGCAGTAATTCACCATGAAATACAAGTCCATCTCCAGGCTGTAACGGTATGGAAATCATGTTTTCCGTATTCGGAGGTTCTACCGCACCATAAAGATCGCCCTGTCCTGAATGTTCAACAATTCCCTGATGGTGAGAACGAGGCAGGACATGCATACAACCGTTTTCACTCGTTGCTTCATCGCACGCAATCCAAAAACCTACGACATCGGGTGGGTCCACACGGAAATAGGCATTGTCCTGATGCCACACTTTAACCGCACTGACCTCCGGAGGTTTCATTAAGGTCATACTCTGAAGAAGCAAAATCTCAGAACCCAGAAGGGCTTGTGCAATCTCAAGGAAACGAGGATGAAAAGCCAGTCTGCGAAAACAGTCGCTGTATTTGGCAACGTGAAAAAGCTTGCGTACACCAAGTTCACGGCTTGCAACCACTTTTTCTCCCGTGATCACAGACGGTTCCATTTGAATCAGATCATCGGGAACATCCGGATAGCGTCCAATAAGGCTTGTGATCTCTCTCAGTAAAGAGTCTATTTCTGAAGCCTTCAGCAGTTGGGGAACCGTGAAATAGCCTTCACTCCGATACTGTGAAATCTGTTGATCACTAACGCTGCACATTTGGCATGACTCCCTATTATTGTTACTCCCCGATTTCAATCCAATTCTATTGAGTTTTGAAATCATCCCTTCGAAAAAAATGCATTTCCTAACCCAAAAATATTCTCAGCGATGGTCCAGCTTACAAAAGTTCCACGACCGATGTTGACCGTTCAATGTGCGTTCGCCTCTCACATTCCTGAAAAGAAGACCGTTCTCTTGTAACGTCTGACCAAGAAAACCCTCCACTCCATCGATTGATAGTCAATCGGCATATACATCGTTAAGATAAAAGTGTTTCATGTCGACTAGCATTGCTCAACGAGGAACCGCGCGTGAGCCTACTAACTGAACTACTCAATCTGCAGGAACAACACGGCTGGTTGTCTAAGGACCGTCTTAGAACTCTTGCAAAACAAAGCAATGTGCCACTTCATCAACTCCAGAGTTTAGTCAGTTTTTACACGCATTTCCAAACCACCGCTCCAGCACCACTCGAATTGCACGTCTGCCGGGATATGACCTGCCATCTGCACGGTGCAACCCAACAAACGGAGCTTCTTAAGAAGCAAATTGTCGACACGACTCATACCGTCATCAAAGAAGTTTCCTGCCTCGGACGCTGTGATAACGCTCCTGTGGCTGATATTGACGGGTGTCCTTTTTCTATTACTGATCTCACCGCTTCAAATGCGAACACCACTGATTTAACTGCTTTTGTCCCACCACCACTTGGTCCATCACGAATGATTCCATGGGACGGAGATCGATTTCGGAGTGATCCATACCACTCAGAAAAGGAGCATTATCAAGCATTAACCACCATGCTCGACCAAACTAAAGGCGCAGAACAGGCCATCCAAACACTCAAACAAAGCGGTCTGAAGGGAATGGGTGGTGCTGGATTTCCAACTGGAGTCAAATGGGAACTGGTACGAAACCAGCCAGGTCATCCGAAATACGTGGTGGTTAATGCCGACGAAAGCGAGCCTGGAACGTTTAAGGACCGGGCGCTGCTTGAGTACTTTCCACACCTGGTTATTGAGGGGATGCTGATAGCCGCACACTGCGTTGGCTCACAGCAGGCGATCATTTTCATTAGGCATGAATATAGACATGAAAAAGAAAAAATCCTTACAGCGATCAGAAAAGCCGAGGACCGTGGTTTGCTCACACTGGTTCCTTTGAAACAGCTTCTCGATAATCAGAATCCGGACCAGAGCTCTACTCTCGAAGACAACAGAGATGAAAATCTTATTGAGGTTTCCCTGTTTGTGTCACCTGGTGGTTATATTCTCGGTGAAGAAACGGCACTTCTCGAAGCCTTGGAGGATAAACGTGGAGAACCACGTAATAAACCTCCTTTTCCAGGAACAGCAGGACTGAGAAACCAACCTACTTTGATCAATAATGTCGAAACCTTGGCCATGGTGCCAGTCATAATGCAACAGGGAGGAGATTGGTGGAAATCTCAAGGGCTTTCTTCGTTCGAAGGTCTAAAGTTCATTTCGGTTTCAGGACACATAACCTATCCCGGAACTTACGAAGTTCCTGTAGGTCTTCCTGTTTCAGAATTGATTGAACGAGCCGGAGGTGTTGACTCAGGAAGGCGCTTAAAAGCGTTTGCTCCAGGTGGTGCGTCTTCCATGTTTCTGCCAGCCGAAAAAGTGGATACTCCCATCGATTTCAAGGCCTTACAGGATGCTGGAAGCATGCTCGGGTCCGGTGCACTGTTTGTCGTGGCCGAAGGAACCAATATGCTTGATATCGCAGTCAATGTAGTTCGTTTCTTCCGGAACGAAAGCTGTGGAAAATGTGTACCATGCCGAATAGGAACACAAAAAACCGTCGCCTTGCTGGATCATGTTCGTTTGGGTACCCAGCCTTGTGAACGCCTTCAAGTATTACCGGAACTGGCAGAAACACTACTACAGACTTCGATTTGTGGTCTGGGACAGGTTGCCCTAAATCCCATCCTCTCTGTATTAGAATATTTTCAAACAGACCTTCCGTCGGATACGAATATCGACACCTGAACACCAGCTCTTTGTACCAACAACCCTGATGAGGAACGGGTATGACCTCTTCGGAACAAAATTCAGATGGTTCACCCTCAATCGGGATTTCCAAGGCGGATGTTCGCATGCGCGGTTTTCGCGATCGCAGTGAAGTTTCCGACGTAATAAAACTTATAGAAAAGCGAATCCATAAATTAGACCAGGAATGGATACCTCTTGATGATACATCGAACCGAATTCTTTCACAGGATGTGACGGCCACGGTAGATGTGCCGGGTTTCGACCGATCCGCTATGGATGGTTATGCGGTACACGGGGAAGAAACCTTCGGTGCATCGAGTCTGGCTCCCTGCTGTCTGGAAGTCATCGGATCTTCCATGCCGGGACAACCTTTTACCGGAATTGTTCATTCCGGACAGGCCGTTAGAATCATGACCGGCTCTCCGATTCCCAATGGCGCCGATGCCGTAATCATGGCAGAACACACGCAGCTTCTACCCGATAACCGTATCGAGGTAACTGATGCTGTAGCACCTGGTCGGCATATTGGTGTCCGGGGGGAAGACATCGCTATTAACGACCAGGTCCTTTATTCAGGGCGGCGGCTTCGTCCGCAGGATCTGGGTCTCTTGTCTTCCATTGGCATTGGCATGGTTCCTGTATTCAGAAAGGCGCGTGTGGCAATCATCATCACAGGCGATGAATTGTTGCCCGCCGGGCATACCCCTTCTGGCTTTCAAATCGCAGACTCCAATTCCGTCATGCTGAACGCACTGGTTCGACGCGATGGAGGATTACCCACTATCCTGGGCCCGATTTCTGACCAACGTGAGAAGGTCCGCGAAGCGATTAACCAGCCTGATTTTGATTGTGTACTTGTTTCAGGAGGTTCTTCTGTAGGAGCGGAAGATCACGCACCCACACTCGTCGCTGAACTTGGCGAATTAACCGTTCACGGCATTGCCATGCGACCATCCAGTCCGGCAGGATTGGGTTTCGTACCCTTTCGTTCTACAGAAAGCCAAATCTCTAACCTGGCTACTTCCAACTCACAGACTCCATGTGAGAAGCCGGTTTTCCTCTTACCTGGCAATCCCGTTTCCTGCCTTTGCGCCTATGACTTTTTTGCCGGTAAAGCTATTCGAATCATGAGTGGCGGAAGTATCAACTGGCCTTACCGATCTCAGATATTGCCACTCGCACGTAAAATCACTTCCGCTGTTGGCCGTGTTGACTACACTCGTATTCAAATTGAACAAGGCCTGGCAACTCCACTTGCGACCAGTGGTGCTTCTATTCTATCGTCCACCACGCGCGCCGACGGTTTTGTTATTATTGGGCAGGACAGTGAAGGAGAACCAGAAGGAAACAGCATTCCTATTTACCTTTACGACTGACACGCTCGGATCTGCCTTGTTGGCCGCCGAGCGTAATTCTACAAAAGAGTGACCACATCTCATGCCACGTCAGGATCAATTCCTAGAAGTCATTGACCGGGATGAAGCCGAGCGTCGCTTTCATGCCCAAGTCAACCTTGAACCAATTGGAACAGAGCCCGTATCTCTTCATAAGAGCCTCGGAAGACTGCTTGCCGTAAATATTCATTCACAAAGTGATGTTCCCAGTTTTGATCGGTCCAATGTGGATGGGTATGCTACCCGAGCATCGGATACCTATGGTTGTTCTGAAGAAAAACCTGCTTCACTGATACTGGATAAAGAGGTCATTACGCCCGGTATTATCCCGAACAGCGAATTGCGTGAGGGACACACGATTACCATCGCAACTGGTGCCATGATTCCACGGGGGGCTGATTCCGTGGTGATGATTGAACACAGCTACCTGTCAGATAAGCAAGTCGCTGTAATACGTCCGGTAACGCCTGGGGCACATATCTCTTTCGCTGGCACAGACATCGCTTTGGGCGAGGTCGTTCTTCGCAAAGGAATTCGACTGACTTCACGGGAAACCGGTGTACTGGCTGCGCTGGGAATTACAGAAGTCTGCGTTTACAAACAACCTCGAGTCGGTATTATTTCGACCGGAAACGAGATCATTGCTCCGGGCGAATCAATGAAACCGGGGCTGATTTTCGATTCCAATGCAAGGATTCTGACGGACGCCGTCTCTGAACTATCCTGCCATCCAATCCCCTTTGGAATTTACAGGGACGACAAGAAACAAATTGATGGTGCGCTTCAACGGGCGTTAAAGGAATGTGATTTCGTCGTGATGTCCGGTGGAACCTCCAAAGGCGCTGGGGATTTGAATTACCAGGTCGTTGAAAAACTAAAACCCGGTATTGTAGTTCACGGTGTTGCCTTGAAGCCCGGTAAACCTATCTGTATGGCCGTTTCAGAAATGTTTTCCGACGACAAAACAAACCCCGATGCCGTACGTAAAATTCCAGTTGTGATTCTTCCTGGATTCCCAACTTCTGCAATCTTCACTTTTCATGAATTTGTCGCTCCGATTCTGCATGCTTTCGCCGGGCATCCGCAAACATCACGCCATCGCAACCACACACAGTTAATTAACGCATCCTTACCGATGCGCATCCATTCTGAGCGAGGTCGTACTGAATATCTTCTCGTCAATTTGGTTGAACAGATTGCAAGTGACAAAGGAACCCAGGCATCGGAAACCAACGAAATCCAATGGACTGCCTTTCCCATGGGAAAGGGATCCGGATCTGTAACCAGTTTTAGTCGAGCTGACGGATTTATTAAAATTGAACGCAACCAGGAATTGCTCGATAGCGGACAAAGCGTGGATGTGTGCCTTCTGGGAGATTCCCTGGAACCTGCGGATCTCGTTGCCATTGGTAGTCATTGCCAAGGGCTCGACCTCATTCTGAATCATTTTCATGAACAAGGCGGCATCAGTAAATACCTCACACTCGGATCGCATGGAGGGCTTCGCGCTGTAAAAAACGGGGAATGTGACATTGCTGGCATCCATCTTCTGGACCCCGTCACAAATGTTTATAACATCCCCTTCCTCAACTCCGAACTAGATCTCATTCCCGGATACAAGAGACAGCAGGGCGTTGTATTTCGTGCAGGTGATGCACGCTTTGAAAATCGAACTCTGGAAGAAATTCTCGATCGCACCACATCGGACCCTCACTGCCAGATGGTCAATCGCAATCTTGGAAGTGGAACGCGCATCCTGATTGATCAAATGTTAGCTGATAAACGTCCCCCTGGTTATGCCATGCAACCCCACAATCACCAAGCCGTGGTTGCAGCGGTACAACAAGAACGCGCTGATTGGGGAATTGCCACCAAAACCGCAATACAGGATGAACTTCTTGGATTCCTGCCCATTGTCGATGAAATTTTCGATTTTGTTGTTCTGAAATCGCGACGAGAGAGAGATTCTGTAAAACGCTTCTGTAACTTGTTATTTGATAATAAGATACGCGAAGAGCTTTCACATCTTGGCTTAACCGCCTATTAACGGAAAATAGATGAATACGTTCCTCGCTGGCGGAATTGTTTTATGTGGTGGAAAAAGCAGTCGAATGGGTCGTCCGAAAGCCTGGCTTCCCTTTGGGCCAGAGGTACTGTTACAACGTATCGTGCGCATTCTCGACTCGGTTGTAGGACCACTGGTGGTCGTAGCTGCTCCAGATCAGGAGCTGCCTGACCTACCTGAACATGTACTTGTAACCCGCGATGAACTTCCTGGACGCGGCCCACTGGAAGGCTTGTCTGCTGGGTTACATGCACTGCCAGAAAGTACCACTGTCGCCTATCTGTCAGCCTGTGATGTCCCCTTTCTGAACAACCCATTCATCAATAAACTAATATCCGATTTGGGGGATGCCGATATTGCGGTTCCATTTGCCGACGGTCATTACCATCCACTTGCCGCAGTCTACCGGACATCCATCATTACGCAGGTCGACTGTTTACTGAACCAGGACCGCTTGAGGCCTTTCTTCCTATTCGACAAGGTCAATACTGTCCGCATCAGCGAAACACAATTGCGCAAAGTTGATCCAGAACTTGACTGTCTTCAGAATCTCAATCAGCTTTCCGATTATCACCTCGCGCTTGAGAAATTTCGCTCGCTCGCTGAGCCCGGTTGAAATACACAGAAACAGACGTGACTCTGTGGCCGTTGCAAATCATAATCGTCGATGTCGATTGTTATTTTGCGGAATCGATTGCCTAGACACACTAACGTTTTCTGGCATCGCTTCTCTCACATTCCCAATCCCCAGAAACGCTCACTGAGAACAGATGTCTCACAAAGATCCATTGATTATTGTCGCGCCAAGCCCCACACCGTTTAAACAGGATCAGGTCGATTTTTCCGCTATTGAACACAATGTGGAACGGTGGATGACCACGGATCTTGATGGATTTGTTCTCGGTACAGAGAACGGAGAAGAAACGTATCTCAGTGAAAAGGAGCGATTAGATATCGTTCGTCACGTCTGCGCGATGACGGACCGTCGAAAATGGGTAATTGCCGGCATTGACAGTCCATCGGTGACCGATACGTTACGTCAAAGCGAACAGCTCGCTGAAGCTGGTACGGACATGATTCGTTTGCGAATCCCTCGTCGCGAGGAAGAAATCTTTCGCTACTTCGAACAGGTAGTACCTCGAATACCCGTACCCGTTATCGTCATTCATCAACCGAAGCCAGGATTTTTCGATACTGGACTTGGATCGACCGGTGCTGAACCGGAAACCATCATTGAGGCCGTTAGCAGAGAAAATGTCTATGGATACATATGCAGTGGTAATGTACGTGTCGAGGCACGGGTCCGACTGCATTTTCCCGAAAATAAATCTTTTTGGGCCAGTAATGGATCCCTCCTGCTATCCACATCAACCCTGACAGTAGACGGTGCCTGCTTGATGTTGGGTAATATCCTTCCAGAAACTTGCAAGCGGCTGCTTCGGGCAATGCAACAGGACGACTTACGGCAAGCCCGCGAGATCCATCAACGCATTATCGAAGCCGACTGGGAAGTGTTGAAACATGGTGCCGCCGGCATAAAAGCCGCTCTCAACCTGCTGGGGTTTCAAATGGGCCCACCACGCGATCCTAGCCTGCCGATAACCAAAGATAAAATCGATGTTCTGGAACACGTACTAAAACAGGCAGGTGCTTTCAGCGAATTCGAACCATCACATTCCACCTGAACGTCCCTATTTGATTGCCTTCATAAAGTCCGGTATTGCATCATAAGATTCCCATACCAAAAGACCTTTGAACATAAGTTGCAATGGGCCGTGTCACATCTCCCAGGCTGGGCTGTCATCGAAACCGGTGCCCATAACATGCGCCAGATTGGCTATGACGGTGTCGAATCCGGAACTTGAATATTTGATAGATATTCAACAATCGTATCGGAAATATCGACATTACTGACACGCGCTGTCGCACGCCAACCAGGTACGGCATTCACTTCCACAACATAGAGCGATCCATCTTTTGCTGGTAACAGATCGACTCCCGCCAACGTCGCTCCAACCGCATTCGCTGCCTGAACAGCGATCTGCTCTTCTTCTTTACTCAGCGTTGCTGGTTCTGCCTTTGCCCCACGAGAAACATTCGTCCGCCAATCCAGTGTCGATCGTCGTCGCATGGCAGCTACCACCCGGCCATCGAGGACCATTGCGCGTACATCATATCCAAAATGAGGAATGAACTCTTGCTGAAAAATGACCGCTCCAATGCGCTCAAGTGTAGAAAAAACACGATAGGCCATTTCCTTATCCGTTACCCGAGTAATTCCCCTGCCTTCACTACCAAAGATAGGTTTCACCACCACATCACCGTTCATGGAATCAAACGAGTCCATAGCGATCATTTGTGTTTCGCACACCGCGGTTCTAGGGACTAACAATCCGGATGCACCAAGACGAACTCCACTAAGATACTTGTCTACCGCAGTCTCTAATGCTCTGGGCGGATTCACAACAGGCACTCCCGTCCCTTGTAGACTATGAAGTGCATCCATGCGATAGACCACTTGCTCAAGAGATCCCGGCGGCATGGTGCGCACCAGAACTGCATCGACATCACTCAGCGAGAACATTTCATGCGTCCCACGGGATGATAACAAGGCCGGTGATATTGGTACTTGCCGGCTATTAGTATTCCTGCGGGCAGCAGAACGGTGAAATCTCTTTATCGCATCAGAATCAACAGGAGCCTGAACGTCAGAAATCGCTTGAGCAACCATTCCATGAAGCTGACGGAACGGTATTCCAATAACCGAATGACCACGCTTAACGGCTGCGCGTGTAATATCTTTGAGATACCAGCTTTCCAACGACCCAAGAACAGCAATCAACATGAGACCCATGCGCCAACAATACAACGTGCAGTACCTTCATCTCGCCGTAGTTCTCATTACGCGTATACGGAATGAGATCGTACACAACATAACTCAGGCTAACGATTGTCCCAAGAAAGAATCTTTCAGAATCTCTGGTTTCAAACCACCAAAACGAAAACTACGCCCACTTGAAAGATTCTGGAATACCACTTCGGCAGGACTGAACAATTTAGGATCTATCTTGTAAAAATCACGGTTGTAACGTTCAAAAATATCTATGAAAGGAACACCATAATCAGAAGAAGCAACAGAGGGCACAACGGGGCCCAATTCGTCGATTATTTCATCCTCAGTTCGCACCCACAAAATAACACGGCCACCATAAAGTATGGCATCATTTGTTCTTCCAATGGCTTCCATGTCTTCTTTTGCCACAGGGGGAAGAGGAGCGGTTCCAAGCGCACTTTGGATGCAGGAGAGATCAAAGTTCAGCTCCATTAATTTATGCAGACACGTTTCAACCGATCGAGCTACCACCTGTACTGTACCTGCCTGACTGGCGGTTGGAGCCACCAGTAAATGGGCCTGTACATGGTCATCTCCAATTTGATCTCTCAAACACTGCATCATTCCCTGATCAGGAAGTTGACGTCCTTCCACAACCCCTACCGCCATTTCACTCTGTTCCTGATAACCCAATACATCGAACAAAGGCTCACGTGCAGCAATAGCTCTCATGGGCCCCGATCCCATCCCATAAAACGTTCCGTTTGACATGAGCTGCCAGCCTGCATATTGCGCATACATGCACGCGGCGACTGGATGGTCTGTAGCTACCTGGACAACCGGAGTCGGCCACCCATGCGATTCACCTAGGTTAAGGGTCACATCTGCCAAATCGGCCATGCAAACTCGTGCCATCGCCAGACCCGCATCAAGCCCCCCTTCTACCTCCAGTCCGCAATCGATCGCGTGGCCGCCTCCAGGCAGATCATGGACAGCTACCCGCAAACGATCCTGCTCTCTGATTATTGCGTTCACCTGTTCCATGGCGCGCTTGTTTAAATGATAATCCACCGAATTCCTAGCCTGAATGAATGAGAATTTCACCTTTTCCGAGCGCGACAAGATCCCCGCTGAAACGGGTGAACAAACCTTCAAAACATCGCTCCGGTACCACCATGCCCAGCCTACGAATTTCCCTGAGATAAATATCTACAAAAGCTGGTCGATAGGAGCAATTATACCGGAAGGTCGACAACAAATCGGAACGCGCTTCCGAAAGGGCATTTGGATCCTCTTCTGACCCTATGGTGGAGTATAATAAGATTAGACTACCTCGCTTCATCCCCGCGCCTAATCGAACTCCTATCTTCCCAAATAGAAAAACCGAACCGGCAATCATGGATACACCCGTAAAATCTCCACACGCTCCACCAATCGCGATCAAACCACGACGCATGTGACCGGCCACTTCATTGCCTGCCGAACCATGAACAAGGATGACCCCTCCGCGCATACCTTTCTCCGCGCCTCGATAGGCCGCACCAACCAGATGCCCCGCATCTCCCTTTACCTGAATAAGACCTCCTCGAAGTTCCGCACCCAGCCAGTCACCGGCATCCCCTTGAATATCAATGCTCCCACCGGTCATTTCAGAACCGCAATGCATCCCGACGTTACCCTGCACTGTTATCTTGCCGGTTGTCATGCCGGCCCCGATCCACTTGACTCGACGACAGTCACCTTCTACCCGTACATTCTGATCCGAAGCATCGCCACTTACCGTGAAATAATCACCTAACCGCTCCTTTCTGTTTCCGTGAAACACGGTCAACGCCCGAATCTCGTCGAGATTATGATCGGCTAGCTGGTCAGGCCGAATACACTCTGCCTCTACCGGAACACTGGTTTCGGCTTTCCATTGCAGTGTCAACATGTACGTTTCCTTAATCCCATTAATCAATCAGTCATCCGATCCTGAAAGTCAATACATTGACTTTAGATAACGGTAACGGCCCCACCGGTTCTGGGCAAGCGATGCCCATTCAAATAAATAGCCGCCGCCACTTGTATTGTCCTGTTTTTCCTTCACCGTTAATTTATGGCTGTTTATCGGCTTGATCATAACTCGAAACTCCTCTTTCATGACCGCAATCGTGCTATTTCATGTAAGGAACTCTTTATGATTCGTATGGGTATCCTGGATTTCGACACTTCACACGTTACAGAATTCACAAAAAGGATAAACCATATCGATATCGCTGAAGACCAGTGGGTTGAGGGGGCACGGATCGTAGTCGGGTGTGCTGGTCAGTCAACCATAGCTCCTCATCGAATCGACGAATACCGAACCCAGATGATCAACTATGAAATTCCGCTCGTAGCCCAACCCGACGAAATGATCGGTAAAATAGATGCTGTTCTTGTCGAGTCACTCGCCGGTGAGCCGCACCTGGAACGGGTACGCCCTTTTCTTGAGGCAAGGATTCCCACTTTTGTAGACAAACCCTTTTCTTGTAACCTGCACGATGCGATTGAAATGGCGAGGTTATCCAAACTTTACAACACACCCATTATGAGCGCATCCTCCTTGCGATTTGCACCTGAAGTTGTCACCGCATCCGATGACCTGTCCAGCAACGAAACCATTCAGGGTGCCTTTGTCTTCGGACCTGCCCCTTTGGATCCTGGAAACCCCGGATTGTTTCACTATGGTATTCACAGTGTGGAAATGCTCTACACATTCATGGGAACCGGCTGTAAATGGGTTTCATCCAGAAAAACAGAGCACCAACCCGAAGATCGAGCAACGGAAGTTGTAACCGGATTATGGGAAGACGGTCGCATAGCGACACTACGTGCCCTGAGAGACGATCCCTATCAGTTCGGATTTACCTTATTTAGACAAAACGTGATTCACTCCGAAATGATCAGCACGCGCTATTTGTACCGCGAACTATTGAAACAGATTGTGAAAATGTTTGAAACCAATCAGGTTCCCGTTGCCATAGAAGAAACCCTGGAGATTATTGCTTTTATGGAAGCAGCCCTGATTAGCGCCAGGCATGGCGGTAGTCGTATTACCCTGAATCATAAAAATACTTAAACTCCTTCCACGTTCTCTTCCCAAGGACATACTCTTGTTACGACATGCGACAGGGAGGTCGATTAATGTCAAAACCAAAATCGTGGCTCTGCTTAATGGTAGTCGCACTCGTCATACTCGGGTTTTCCATTGCTACGGACACCTTATCTTTCGGAATGCTGAAAGCTTTACCCCCGTCAGCTGTCGAGGAGCCGTTATTCGGAACTTTTTCCATAGCCACTACTGTTCATGTCAAGAAACAGGATAAACCGGTTACACAAACACTATCCATTTTTCACGGTGGCAAAGCTTACGACTTCCTTCAACCGGCGAATGAAATTGCTATTTTCGATCCCGTGAAACAACAGATCACACTGATAAACGCACCGAAAAATAAAGCCTGTGAACTATCATTTAACGAGTTGAACAACTGGATTACCGTTTCCAGAAACCAACTGGAAAATCAGTTACTGCAACTATCCGGACAAGAAGATGTCCGATTGCAACAGCGCTTGAAACTGGGACAATTTCTACTGAATCCCAAATTCCATGTCTTTTATGAATCGGCCCAACAACGGCTCAAACTGGCGAGTCCCTACCTCGAATACAACATTGAAGGGACAAAACTCACAGAAAAGTCCGTGTTACATGCTTCTTTGGTTGTACAAAGCCTGCACCGATACTGGGACCTCAACGCACGATTAAACCGAATCATTAATCCCGGTGGTTTACCAGCCAGCGTCCGAAGCAAGGTCAACGAAGCTCTATCGCAGCACACACTATTACCGGAACAGCTTACCTTGAAAATCAGATTTGGTCAGCCTGTCACTCTTCAAAGTCTCCATCGGACACAATGGAATCTAACCGCATCTGATATGCAGCAGGTGGAAAACGCAGAACGGTTTCGGAAAACGATCCCCCAGATCGATCTTGAACAATATCTCACTCTGCATGACAAAGGGAAATCCATTCCCTGACACGCTCTCTATCGACATGTTTTTGTTTCGAGACATAACGCAGACATCTGAGTGTCTCTTTTCGCCTGACCGGGCTGATTATGCTAGGCTCTCCTGAAAGATCCGTCTGATTCTCATTATTGTCTACCTTCCTGGAACAGGATAACCCGTTTTGATCGAAACGACACTGGCCTCTCTTGCAGAAAGAGTTTCACTGGATTCTCAAACTGTTCAGAAAACGGTATCCGCAGTGCTTAAAGGGGAATGCTCCGATATCGAAATTGCAGCTTTGTTGACCGCACTGCGCATAAAAGGTGAAACCATTGACGAAGTGGTGGGTGCGGTTCGCGCTCTGAGGGCACATGTTACACCTATCCAACACAAACACGACGTCTTGCTCGACACTTGTGGAACCGGAGGCGATGGTCTTCATACGTTCAACATCAGTACGGCGACCGCTCTGGTCGTCGCAGCTTGTGGTGTTCCGATTGCAAAACACGGAAACCGCGGAATCTCAAGCAGCAGCGGTTCGGCTGATGTTCTGCGTGAACTGGGGGTGAATATTGAAGCGGATGTACCCACAGTAGAGCGTTGCCTTGATCAGCTGAACCTTGGCTTCTGTTACGCACCGTTACTGCATACGGCCATGAAACATGTGGCACCTGTACGAAGGGCTTTGAGGTTTCGAACACTGTTCAACCTGTTGGGACCGCTCACCAATCCGGCAGGAGCGGATTTTCAACTCCTTGGTACCAGCCAACCCGAAATTGGCGAAAAACTTGCTCAATCCTTGTGTCAGCTCGGTTGCAAGCGTGCATTTGTAATATGTGGGATGGATGGCCTCGACGAAGTTTCTTTGAACGATGCTACTCGGGTCTGGGAAGTAAACCCTGGTGATTCTGACAATCCCATAGCATCTTTCACCTGGACACACGAAGATTTTGACTTACCCAGCCGATCCCTCCAGGAAATCGAAGTTGATTCTCCTAGTGCAAGCGCCAGGGTTATTACAGCCGTGCTGGAGGGACAACAGAATGCTGCTCGTGACGTGATCCTAGCCAATTCTGCTGCTGCTTTGTATCTCGTGGGTAAGGTTGATAGTCTCCCGTCAGGTGTTCACAAAGCTGCCGCAATCATTGACACCGGAAGCGCGCAAACGTTACTTAACCATCTTTCAGAAATGAGTCATGCCGGTCAAAATTAAGTTTGCTGTCCTGCTTTCGAATCAGACAAAGCAATAAGCCCAACCCGCCAATCGATCTACTGCAAACTTGTCATTTACGTGTTTTGCAACTCTATCCAACCGGTGCTCAGAAAATCCCTTCTAGATCATTGCGAATCTCTCACATGATGAAAGTACCCTTAAAAAGAGTTTACAGGTACCCGTTTTCACTCTACCACTCCCGTGTTAAGATGTTCGTTCTAAGCGTACCGCTGGCGCCGTAGCCAAGTGGACCAAGGCAGCGGATTGCAAATCCGCGATTCGTGGGTTCGAATCCCACCGGCGCCTCTTTCCGTGTGAGTTATCTGGTTTTTCTATATGCCGCCCTATTCCGAAAATATACCGGCAACCGCTTCAAGAATGTAGATCCTGTTTCTCGTAACGGTTCATAGAATCGATCCTGTTACAATCACAACACCACGGTGCTGAAAACATTGGACCCCGACAAACTCGTTAAATGATTAGTTTATCGAGAACGCGTCCGGAAACATCTGTCAGTCGGAAGTCTCGCCCGGCATAGCGATAAGTCAACCGAGTATGGTCAAGTCCAAGCAGCGCTAATACGGTGGCGTGTAAATCGTGCACATGCACGGTGTTGTGAACGGCCTTAAATCCAAACGTATCCGTTTCTCCGTAAGCCATTCCACCGCGAATGCCGCCCCCTGCCATCCACATCGTCATTCCATAATGATTGTGATCCCGGCCATTGCCGTTTTCAGAGACAGGTGTCCTGCCAAACTCTCCACCCCAGATAACCAACGTGTCATCCAACATCCCTCGTTGTTTGAGATCACCCAGTAGTGCAGCAATGGGCTTATCGATATCCGCGGCAAGCTTTTTAACGGATTCATTATGGTTGTTGTGTGTATCCCATGGTTGCCCATTACCATAATAGACCTGAACAAATCGTACATCACGTTCAGCTAAACGACGCGCCAGAAGACATCCGTGAGCAAAATGTCCCGTGCCATATTGCGAGTGAATGGTTTGCGGCTCTTGAGACAAATCGAAGGCTTCATGACCAGCAGACTGCATTCGAAAAGCTGTTTCCATAGCTTGAATTCGAGCCTCGAGCCGACCATCTACAACACGTTGCTTCAAATGCCGTTGATTTAACTGTTGAACGAGATCTAGATGCTCCCGTTGCGCTTGCTGTGACAACCTGTCATTTTTAAGAAAGGGAATCATTTTTCCTGGATCAATCTGAGAATGATTGATATAGCTTCCTTGAAATTGCGCTGGGAGAAAGGCACTATTCCACAGTATCGAAAATCGGACCGGTCTTCCCGGACACAACACCACATAACCCGGTAGATTTTCATTTTCACTTCCTAAACCATACAGCATCCAAGAACCCATACTGGGCACCGTTGGTGTGATGGTGCCGTTGTTCATCAGCAACAACGCCGGACCATGGTTGGGATTGTCCGTATACACACTTCGCAACACGCACAGGTCATCGGCATGGGCTCGTAACCGGGGCAGTAACTCACTGATAGGCAAACCTGATTGCCCACACTTCGAATATTGGAACGGCGATCCCAAAAGACCTCCCGTTTGGCGTTCCGTGCGCAGTTTTACTTCATTTGGACGCTGACCCTCATATTGATTGAGAGCCGGCTTAGGATCAAAGAAATCACCCTGAAACGGCCCACCATTCATAAACAGCTGAATCACCCGTTTCGCACGTGGTCGATGATGATACGAATCTGCATTCTGCGGCCTGGCTTGCGCCAGCGCGCTCAGCCCAACCACACCCAGGCCACCTCCCATTGTCGAAATCCACTCGCGCCGGTTCACTTTTCAGATCCCACCTTAACCCTTGTTGGTCCACTTAGTCGACAAATCCAAATTCATTCGCAATCAACAACGCATGCACATAACGAATCCAGGACTCTTTTCCAGACAATGCAACGTAGGACGTACCCATTTTTAATTCCGATGGAACGGCCTCTCGGCTGAAAAACCTTCGGAACAGTTGAGCTAAACGTTCTTCCACAGACAATGATTCCTTCCAACTCTCAACATATTGCCCGGAACGCGACCATATAAAACTGCTGTTAAGTGAGTAAAGCTGCTGCAGGGGTGTCAACACTTGGTCACGTTTGGGACTATGCCCTGTTGGGTCTGGAAAACCGTGCATCTTGAGAACCGTATCCAGTTCCCGCCGTTTAATGGTTGCATAAAGCGTGCGACGGTTATTTTCCTGTACAGACAAATCTACAGACGGGCCACCCATCGTCAGGTCTAACGATCCAGTTACTTTCAGGACGGAATCTCGCCAGGATTCAAAATCCAAGGAACGACGATTGGCACGCCAGTAGCTGGCGTTTTCAGGATCTTTTTCAAAAGAGTCGAGATGGATCTCTGATGACAGCTGATAGGTGTCACTGGTAACGATTATTCGATGTAACCATTTAAGTGACCATCCATTGGCTACCAGTCCTGCCGCCAGATCACTGAGCAACTCCGGATGTGTTGATTTTTCACCTTGAAATCCAAAGTTACTGGGAGTCGCAACCAATCCTTTTCCAAAATGGTGCATCCAAACCCGGTTCACAATAACTCGTGCAACCAACCCTTGGGAGTATCGAAAAAGCGATTCCGCCAGTTCCAGTCGCCCACTCCCTTTTACAAAAGGAGCTGTTTCCTTATCAAAAACTTGCAAATAGCGCCGTGAAACCTGTTCTCCAACATAGGATGGATTGCCACGTAACTGAACATGCAGATTGCGCGCCTGACCTTTTGAGTAAACAAGTTTGGTACCCCATACGCCCGTTGGTTCGGGCAGCACCATGATACTGGCGTCGATGACCCCAGGAATGCGGGGTACCTCATAAAAAGGCGTACTCGCTTTTAACTCAGAAATTTTTTGTTTTGCGCGGTCAATCGCATTTTGAACCGTGTCTTTTTCACCTTTTTTCTCCTTCAGAAGTTGCATCTGCTGTTCTATTTTCAGCTCTATTTGCGTAATGCGCTCATCGGTTTCGATGATGGCTTCTCGATGATTTCTCTGAAGCAGAGGAATATCGAAAATACGGCTACTCGCAAACACTCCCGCTAATGCGTAGTAGTCCTTCTGAGAAATCGGGTCAAATTTATGGTCATGGCAACGCGCACAGGCAAGGGATAATCCAAGGAAAGTTCGACCTAACATATCCACACGCTCTTCCCACTCTTCGGCTACGACGACCTTGATCACCTCGGGACTCAACTTGGGTTCTTTCCAATAGGTAGGACTGAGACCCAGTAGTCCCAATGCTGCAATATCTTCAGACCGGGACTCGGGTATATGATCTGCCGCCAGTTGCAGTTTGGCAAACTGGTCGTAGGGCATATCCTCATTGAAAGCACGTACGACCCAGTCTCGATAATAGTGAGAACCTGCTGTGCTCTTTAACCAACTTGAGGTTGTATCCGTATAACGCACCAGATCCAGCCAGAAGCGGGCCCAACGTTCACCATATTGCGGCGAGGCCAAATATTGATTTACCAGTAGTTCATATTGTTCAATCGATGGATTATCAACAAATCGATTTACCACACTCCAGTCCGGAGGCAAGCCCGTCAAATCAAAACTCAAACGCCGAACACGTTGATTGCTCGAAGCGCGAGCAACTGGCATTAGCAGCTCCGCTTTTCGTCGTTTCTCTATCCAGTAGTCGATCGGATTGACTGTTTTGTCTCTCCAATCGTAGTTCGGCAGTGATTGAAAGGCCCAATGCTTGCGCCCCTCGGCGAAATCAATTACTACTTCTTTCCGGGGGATAGTTGCACCGGCAGGCATCTTGGCACCCTGTTTAATCCATTGCACCAGGATTGCCATTTCCTGGTCTGTGATCGGGTTTTCTGGAGGCATCTGAAGTTCAGCGTTTCGGTAAGAAACAGCGATGGCAATGAGGCTTTCTTCCGGTTTGCCAACAACCAGAGCCGGACCACGATCACCACCCACTAATACCGATTCTCTTGAATCAAGACTGAGACCCGCCTCTTTCCGTCCGCTCTCCTCGCTGTGACATTTATAACAACGGGCAACAAACAACGGCCGTACTTTACTTTCAAAAAAGTGAAATTCTTCCGACTGCCCATTTGCACTTGTGAAAAGGCAACAACCGAAAACCAGAGCAAGTCTGTTTTTTAGATCCATATTGCCAACTCGAAATATGCTACTTGATGTCTGAAATCCCGTTTCGTTTCAATCTATGGCACCCTGGCTTTTTCCAAGGCAACTGCAACCCCGTAAAACCGGTGGGTCATCACGCGTCGTTGTCGAAAACAACAACTGCGTTAACCGCTCCAGTTGACCACCACCAATCGTTCGTTTTGAAACGTTTCCTATTACATATGCGAAGCCTGGCCCTGATCGGTGCTTATCTCATCTTCCGAAATTTTTTCCACACTCTGTGGATTAAATGTTTGTTGGGTATCCACGCGCAATGCCACTTCAATTTTTCCACCCTGTAAGACAAAGAACTGAATCAGAAAGCCTCCACCCTGCATCTCTTCAATTTGGTAATGATCCGAATCCAGTTCCTGCAGCCAAGTTTCCTTTACGGAGTTGAAGTCTGGTTGTTCGATGACGGCCCTGGGCAACGCACAAATCAACGTTCCGGGTTCCTGACCCAAAGAATGAGCAATGGTTTTACGGATGTCCACCATATAGGGAATGACACGTGCCGCGTAGTTAATATCATCATCACCGTTACGCAATAATGGCTGTATTCCAAAAGTCAAATGATGAATAAATGGATTTCCATACCCTTGCGATAGCATTTGTTCACGAGCATGCTGATCAACGGGATGTACCACAGCCACATAATCAAACCATCCTTCAGAACGCCTGGGGGAATCGACAGGCAAACCAGCAGGAACATTGATGTAATCACAGCCATCAACCGGAGATGGATAACATCGTGTATCCCATCCATTTCGATAACCAACCGACTTCAGAAGCCCAGCAACGCGCGATGGCGGATCTGAAAAAATAGCGGCATGATCCGGTTGCGGCAACAACTGGACACCCGAAGCAAGAAGCTTGGTCGCAACAAGACGTGCTTCCTCAAATCGCTCTCTGGCATTTTCGATCTGCAGAATTTCTGCAATCTTGTCGGGCAAGTAAGTAACCGTTTTTTCATTTGTGATCGTCACAAGTAATGGCACTCCCCTCTCGAATTTCTTCTAATTCCTAACCCCATCTTAACAGCATAACGCTGCCAACGTATTACCAGAAGATGCTAATACCCATCTGGACGAAACAACAAAATAATAAAATTGACAACCGCACAGCGCCTTGTAACGATGGAAATTAGCACTTGCTACCGGTTTTTCCCCTCTCTGAGGTAGCAGTTGAATATGTCTGCGTACTATTGCACACCGTTTCTAATTCTGGTTCGTGCGTTCAAAGTGGTGCACGCTTCTAGTGTCGCCCTGTTGGGGATAGGCATGTTTCTGGCATGCTTGACGGGTACTGTTGAAGCAGGCTGTCGTCATCCTTCGCTATCTCCGGATCAAATCTTCCGCCACGCCAAGAATCGAGTTGATGCGCGCAATCCATCCGCTCTTATAGAACGCACTGTGAACAAAAGTACCGCCCCAGAAAAAAACACTTCAAAACCCGAGACTCACAGCTTGGATTCTGATCGTGTGCAAACAGAAAAACCAGTCGAATTAAATCGCCTTTCCTGTGACATATCTGACCGCCAGAAAAGCACATCGTCTCATTCCGGTCCGGTTGGATCCATCTCCTCCCACACGCTGTTCTTTTATCCTGCGCCCCGAGTACCTTCCTCTTGTCGGTCACAACCGATTCTGTTGCAGCAGACAGTTGCCATCGAGCTTCCCCCTCCTCGAGTGAATTAGGTGTCTTTCAGACACCATTCATTCCTGTACATGGATTCGTACGAATTGCCATCAAGAGCAAAGGGTGTCTAATACCTCTCGACACAACTCTGCCAGTAAACTTTGTGCATTCACATCGATCTTATCGGGAATGAAGATCGTTCCGTTTAGGCTAGAAAATCGGATTCGTGCGTACCTAAATATAATGAATCCCTTTTCACCCAGATGACCTACTCACAAGGGGATTGCTATACATGGCCACTCATATTGATTGGATTGAAGACCAGGATGCAACTGGTGAACTCGCGTCGTTGTATCAAAACTGGAAGGAGAAAAATCCAGGCCGAGAGGAAATTCCGGGCATCCTCAAGTGTTTCAGCCTGTCTCCGTCTTTCCTGCGAGACATCATCCGTGCCAGTGATACCGTCCATTTTACAGATGGACATCTTGATCGACGCACCAAAGAAATGATCGCCACCTATGTTTCCGGATTAAACCAATGTCCCTATTGAATCGGTTCCCACGCATATTTCTTGCAGTTGCAAGACGGAACTGACGACCTTGTTCAGGCACTCCTAAATAACAACCTACTACACAAGTCAGTTTCTGAAAAAGAACGATATTTATTGACGTTTGTTAAACAAGTTACAGAACATGCCTATCAGACCAGCAGGGATGACACTGACGTTTTACGACAATCGGGATGGACGGATCCTGAAATTGCAGAAACCGTCTATATTACGGCTCTGTTTGCGTTCTTCAATCGTGTCGCGGACGCTTTTGGGCTTGAGGACCCTGGTTATCGCTAACTTTCCAAAGACCATGTGAACAATCGTACAGTACCCATCGATTCAGACTGCTTCGCAGAACCAAGGAATACCTGTCATGTGTGCCTCACCAGATACCTTACGAGACCGTAAAGGCCGTATTTACGAACCTGCTGTAGGTGCGAAGTTAAAAAAGCTTCTTTTGGTGCTTTTTGCTGTTATTGCACTGCTGGGTGCTAACAGCTTTTACTTGGTCACCATACGTATTCTCGGGCCCACGGTTCAAAACTGGTTGTATCCCTGGATGTTTCTGATGCATCTGATTCTGGGACTGCTCATTATTGTCCCGTTTATGATCTTCGCCGTACGTCACCTGTGGGCTGCCTGGGGACGGACCAATCGACGCGCGGTGCGCGCCGGAGTTGCCTTGCTTATCACCGCTGTGGTTCTCATCGTCAGCGGAGTGACCCTTTTACGATTACCCGGTGTATACGAAGTCAAAAATCCTACGACACATGGTTTCATGTACACCCTACATGTTGTCACACCTTTACTTGCTATTGCACTTTACATCGCACATCGTCGTGCTGGACCTCGTATTCAGTGGAAGTGGGGTTACCTTTGGGGCACCGTTGCTATTGTTATGACAGGTGGTCTGGCCATCTTACATCACGAAGATCCGCGACAATGGAACCTGCAACAATCAAGGGAAGGTTTGAAATATTTTGATCCTTCAGAAGCACGCACCAAAACAGGAGGATTCATTTCTGAGGAAATTCTAAGTTTCGATTGTCGTAGATGTCATGAGGATGTTTATCAGGGCTGGTTTCACTCCGCGCATCACTTGAGTTCCTTTAACAATCCTCCCTATTTATTCAGCATATCTGAGACACGTGATATGGCTCAAAAACGGGATGGCAATCTTAAAGCATCCCGATGGTGTGCCGGTTGTCATGACCCCGTACCATTTTTTGCGGGCAAATTTGATGATCCAGATTTCGATATTCACAACGATCCCACCGCGCACGCGGGTATCACCTGTGTCGTATGTCACTCCATTACGGACATCCGTAGTACCATTGGGAATGCCGCATATGTCATCGAAGAGCCTACCATGTATCCCTTTGCTCAGAGTGAAAACCCCATCGGTAGATGGGTACACGATACCCTGGTTAAAGCGAACCCGACTCTACACAAGAACACTTTCTTGAAATCTTTTCACAGACCCGGAACTTTGTCGGATGATCCGGTAGCACATCGACAACCAGAATTTTGTTCCACGTGTCACAAAGTAAGTCTTCCTTTCGCACTCAATCACTACAAAGAGTGGTTGCGCGGTCAGAATCATTATGATCCATACTTACTCAGTGGTGTTTCGGGACACGGAGCACAAAGCTTCTATTACCCTGAAACCGCTATCGTCGATTGTGCCACCTGCCATATGCCGCTGGTTGCTTCTACCGATTTTGGAGCACGCCAATTTGATGGGCTGGATGAACTTAAAGTACACAGTCATCTATTTCCCGCGGCGAACACAGCGATACCCTATATGTATCAATTCACAGCAAAGCGTAAAGGGAACACTGCAGAGGAAAAAAGCTTTGGAAAGGCAGTGGAAAAGCAGCAGGAATTTCTAAGGGATTCCTTACGCGTGGATATTTTCGGGATTAAAGAAGGGGGCACCACTGAAGGGGTGCTACATGCGCCGTTACGACCCGAGGTTCCCTTGCTGGAGCCCGGAAAGGAATACCTCATTGAGGTCGTCATTCGCACATTAACATTGGGCCATCTTTTTACACAGGGAACGGTCGACTCCAATGAGGTCTGGGTCGATTTTGAAGCACACGACGGAACAAAAGTGATTGGTCGCAGCGGTGCCATTGATGAAAAAGGCGAAGTGGATCCCTGGTCCCATTTTGTCAATGTGCTGTTACTGGATCGTGACGGAAATCGTATTGACCGTCGGAATGCTGCCGACATCTTTGTACCGCTTTACAATCATCAAATCCCTCCTGGCGCTGCGCAGATCGTACACTTTCGCCTTCAGGTTCCTTCGGACCTTCATGGGGCTGTCCATCTCACAGCCCGTTTGAATTACCGTAAATTTGACTACCGCTATATGCAACATGTTTACAATGATCCCAAATCAAATCCGAATAAAGATCCAATTCCTGTGCTACCCGTTACAACCATTGCCCAGGACTCTCTGACTTTGCCCGTAAAAGTGGATACTCCTTTGATCGAAGCAGAGTCTCCAACACCCGAGCCCTGGGTGCGCTGGAATGATTACGGCATTGCCTGTCTGCTGGAAACGGGTCTTGCAGCAGAACTCGGAGAACTCAGGCAAGCAGAAGAAGCATTCCGCCAGGTAATTGAACTTGGAAAACCCGATGGCTGGACCAATCTCGCCCGTGTTTATTTGAAGGACGGTCGTGTTCAGGACGCAGAGTATGCGCTAAAACAGGCCTCCGAAAATGAACTTCAATTCCCATGGGTTGCCACTTGGTTGGGCGCCCGCGTTGCTGCTGAAAACAGCAATTTAGACAGCGCCATTGAACTTTATCAGGCCGTACTGGACACTCGTATTCCCCGAAGACGTTTTGACTTCAGCAAAGATTACCGCATTCGCAATGCACTCGCGGCCACACTCGTGGAACGTGCCAACCAGGAACGTACTCCCACACGTGAGGCAGCAAGACTCCGTTTTCTCAATCGTGCTCGAGAAGAATTCGAACGCGTGTTAACTATTGATTCAGAAAACGAAACAGCCCATTACAATCTGGCCCAATTACACAAAAGACTTGGAAACGAGAAAGAGGCTGATCACCACCAAACCTTATACCTTAAGTATCATCCTGACAGCAATGCACGTGATCTTGCCATACAAACTCATCGAAGGGCGCAGCCCGCAGCCAATCACGCTGCGCAGGCAGTCGTTATCTACAACCTTCAT
>CAXEIY010000214.1:0-5048 GCA_963996245.1 uncultured Planctomycetia bacterium
CAAGGTTTGCATGCCCGCTTCCTTTCTCGAGAAGTGGGGTAAGAGTGTTGTGTGTCAGAAAGGCCCGAGAGTCCGTTACCGGTACAGATGACGGAACCGCGAATTCTGTTGGTTAGAATATAGGATTACGGGTTGTTCGGACAGAGCGTTCCCCGGGGGAATAACTGCGTCTGTTCTCTGAGTGGGAGATCGGCAAAACAACCGTCTTAGCTTCAGCTTGATTAAGATCTCGGTGCTCGTTGTTGTGGAAAAACAATCGAACACCGTGTGCTATCAGCAATCAGACGGAGCTATTGGTTCTGTGCCTGACGAAGGGACAGGGGAGACCATATTAGAGAACCGGCGTGGTATATCTCGAGCTTTCAGCCATACCGATGGAAGGACGTATGGGCGGAGTCAGGAAAATAACTTCCGAATGGGGGTACCGCGATAGACCGGGAAGTTCTGGCCGTAAGCAGTGCGGTACTGTGAGTCCGAAGGGATACCGAGTGTTTCAAATAATGTGGCAGCGAGATCTTCCGGTGTTACAGCTTCGTCTTTCGGGTAGCCGCCGACTTTATCTGTTGTTCCGACGACACTGCCTCCATTAATTCCTGCGCCGGCAAACAGAAGTGACTGACACGGGCCCCAGTGGTCTCGTCCCGGTCGACGTCCCGTTGGGGCTGAGAGGTGGGGAGTTCGTCCAAATTCTCCGCCCATAACGACGAGCGTTTCGTCTAGCAGACCACGACTGGATAGATCCTCGAGAAAGGCAGAAACGGCACGGTCCATGGGTGGGAGAAGATAGTCTTTCAGGAGAGGAAAGGCGCGGCGGTGGAGATCCCAGGTTCCGTTGCGCCCGAGGCTTACCTGGATCATATTTACACCGGTTTCCAGCAGTCGGCGGGCAAGTAGCAGGGACCAGCCAAACTTGTTCCGTCCGTAAGTTTCCTGCAGGTGTTCATCTTCTGTTTCAAGATTGACTGCCCGGTGGATTTCCGGAGAAGTGATCATGGAAATCGCCTGTTGTTGAAAGTGGCGATAGGACAAAGTTCGAATGTCTTGATCGAAATGGGAAGTTCCGGATCGAAGTTTTTCCATGAGCGATAATCTGCCGTGAAGACGATTATCTGACAGACGGTTCAGGTCATCGAAGTGTGCCGCATCAAACACGGGACCTGGCGCCGTATGTTCATGCTGGAGTCCGAGTGCAAAAACGGCATCATCATCACCGTCATCGAAACACAGAGGGCAGGCTCCCCATCCGTAGCAGGTTGAAGCAGCCTGAATGAGCCAGGGATCATGCAGAGGCCCCAGTCGTCCAGCCGTCTGGCCGGGAATGATTCTTCCGGTTGCCGTTCCGCGACCGATATATTCAGGAATCACGGCAGCGGTTGGAATATGGTCTTGTCTTTTACGGAAAAAACCTGCCAGAGCGGCAATTCCCGGGGTGTCCTGTAGGTCCGGTTCCTTGTTTTGTGCTGTGATCGGAGGAATTTCACTATTGCCACTTACCATGATCGTAGTTGCTGCAACATGATCATTGCTTTCGTGACTCATCGATCGCAATAAAGCGAACGAGTTGCTTTGTTGAGAGAGCAGTGGGAGGTATTCACAGAGGCGAATGCCCGGGGTGCGTGTGGCGATGGTACCAAAATCCCCACGGATACTGTCAGGTGCCTCTGGTTTGGGATCAAAGGTTTCATGCTGTGGAGGACCGCCAGGAAGAAAAATATAAACGACGTTCTTGGCTTTGCCTTCTAAGATTTTACTGGAAGTCAGAGAGGCTGCGTCAGGAGTAGATCCCAAAAGGGCTGTGCTCAAAAATCCGAGCGGGGCAGCCTGAAGGAGATTACGACGGTCCAGTTTCGAGAGCGGTCTTTTTGACAAAGGCTCCATTGCCGGTGCTCCGTCGAAATTAAAATGAAAAGGATATATTCCTGAAAAATCGCTTGGGAGGAGAAGGTCAGGTAGCAGCTGTCACACGCTTCAGTTTGAGGTGAAACTGTGTTGGATGCACATCTTGTTCCCGTGCCGAAAGTGGACGAGGCCCATCGTATACCCAGCAAAGTTCCAGATAATTGTCCTGAAGCAGGTAGACTCCCTGGGCCTTCTTCCTTGGACGATTACGAGGGCGTCGATGCGAAAACTCGATCGTTTTAGGCTCTCGGCCAGGATCCAGCTGATAGAGAATCTTGGATCCAAAACGCGTCTGGTCAATCGGGATGATTAATCCTGATTTTTCCTCAGAAATCACTTCCCAGATGCCCTGGATGTTTTCATGATCGCTCATGGTGTCATATGGTTTTTCAAATGAGTGAGGTGTCCAGATGGTGGGGCCATTTAGCACGATTCAAGCTGCGTTCACGAGGTTGACCGATTCACAGTTGGAATGTGCGAAAACGCCCTGTTAACATGTCGACATAGTTCACTTGATTTGAAGGTGGCAGCTGAGCCAATGTTCATAAAGCGAACCTGTCGTAAGCGCCACGCGCTTTATTGTCCTCTCGATTGTCTTGTACGTCAATTCTTTTATACGTTCTAGAACGATTCTTAAATCGGCTGTGGTTTGCAGTTCGCTGTTGCACTGACGGCATTAGAAACAGGAGGAAGATTTCGGAATGCAGTCTGAAATTCTGGTTCTGGGTTCTGTAAATGTGGATATGGTGATTCGCAGCCAAGTGTTACCGAAAACGGGAGAAACCGTACTTGGCGGTGAATTTTATCAGGCAGGCGGGGGGAAGGGCGCAAATCAGGCTGTCGCTGCGGGACGGGTATCGGTTAGCCCGGTTTCTTTGGCTGCTGCAGTAGGAGATGATCTCCTGGGGCAAGAGGCCGTTGCTCGATTCGCACAGGAAAATCTGTGCTGTCGATATGTACGACAGATAGCTGGGGAATCAACGGGTGTGGCACTGATTCTGGTAGATGGAAGTGGAAACAATGTAATCAGCGTGGCATCTGGAGCTAACGCCAGGCTGATTACCGAAGATGTCGATCGCATCAGAGATGAAGACTGGAAGTCCTACAAGGTGCTCCTGACCTGTCTGGAGTCACCGATTTCAACAGTAGAATACGTATTACGACGAGCACGTAGAGAAGGAATGTTAACCATATTGAATCCGGCACCAGCGTTTCAGGAAATAACCAGAAAGGAAGTGTTATCTCTAGTTGACGTTTTGACTCCGAATGAGAGGGAAGCAGCGGAGTTGACCGGCATCGATCCGGGAACCCAGACGGGGCTCGAACATGCAGGAAGAAAATTGCAGGAGCAGGGTGTAGCATCTGTCATTATCACAAGGGGAGCCAGAGGCAGTGTCCTGATTGGTAAATCGATCGAATATTTCAAAGGGTGTGTGGTGGAGGCTGTCGACTCGACAGGTGCAGGAGATGCCTTTAATGGTGTGCTGGCGGTTGCACTGTCAGAGGGACGATCTTTGTCCGACGCCGTTAAGTGGGCCAATCATGCTGCAGCATGTGCAGTAAAACGCCGCGGAGCACAGCCTTCATTTCCGGACCGCTTAGAAGTTGAAAATCAAATGAAGGTTAGTTAGCGAAACGGTTCACGTACCTCTGCTGGAAGAGAGCACAGAAACGTGGAAACAAGCACGCAGTCGGTCAATTCTGTCGAAATGATGCAATCAGAGGTGGTTGAGAATCATGAAAACCAGAATGCACCACCATAGGGTCAAGGAAGCTGCCATAATCCAGATTCGATGTCGACTTACTTTGTGATGTTGATTTTCGGAGGAGGTGCTGTGCATGAAGGATGCTGAATGACTGGGAACAGGGATGAGATCTTAAAACGTGTGCATCAGGTAGTATTACCAGTTCTTGTTGGTACACTTAATCTGAAAATCGTTCTGAAAGACTTCTTCAAAATCAAAGATATTGTCAAATTCCGTACGGCTGTCGGAGTCAGTTTTTGACATTTGTTGATATTCAATCAGGTTGTACACAATGTCACCGACGTCTGAGGTGGACGTAATTCCCCATGTGTGGAGTACCGGTAGAGTCAGACGCCCAAATTGTTTGAGAGCGAAATCTCGCAGCCCTTCCAGCAGCTCAACAGCAGAAACATGTCTCTGATCCAACTCAGGAAGCTTGGTTCGTTCCAGTGATTCCTGGGTGTGTTGTAAAGCTGCAATGACAAAAGCGTATGCTTCGGGTGGATATCGTGAATCTTCAGAGAAGAGCTGAGCCAGATGATTGGGCATGGCAAACATTAATTCTGGATAAACCCGGTGAAGTACAGGTCAAATGGACGCATGAAACAAGAACGCGTTTGGGCTTCGACGGGAAAAATCATAAAAACTTTCACTGTCCCGGTAATTATACGATTTAAACGCTTTCTGTAACAGAGCGTTCGGGAATCTCTGGAGTAATACGTTAATTCAGGTGTAGTGGTATTTCCGGTTTGGATTTTAGAGTAGCGTTCCCGTTGTCCCGTCTTTCGAAAAAGGAGGGGCGATTAGTTTAGGATGTCATCCGCTTATCAAAAAAGGAATCTTCGTCGTTCGGGGATTCCTGAAAGGAAGTTTCCTGGTCAATATGCGACCAGGTGGATACAGCGCGGGCCGCCAGAAACAGGATCAGTAATATGAGCGCAATGATCCAGCTGATTCCCAAACTGACGGCAATCCATTTGGTGACGCTGGCAGCTGTGAGATCACCTAATCCAAACAGTAAGATGGAAAGACCGCCCACCACGAGGCTTGCGATGGCAAGGACCACAGCCGAAACCAGTAATACGACAAGAAGTGTTCTCAAAGTCAACGGTACGACACATTTTTAAAGGAGCATACTGATAGGTAATATTTGCAAGTGTCAAAACAACTATTTTGCGCAGTTTTCGCAAAAATTCCATACTTTGTTAATATAAAATTGTTCTGGGCGATTCGGGTGACTGGAGGGATCGCGGTAGTGGAAGTCGGTATCTGGTTAATAGAACAAACCGGTACGAAGGGACTTGAGCGTTGTCGGGAAGGAATTGGCCGATCGGACTTTGTCTGTTTATAGCCTCCTTCTATAATAATGATCTCTGTTAATATAAGAACTTTCTCCTGTTCGAA
>CAXEIY010000215.1:0-5289 GCA_963996245.1 uncultured Planctomycetia bacterium
ATGCTGAAATATATACCAGGCGCGCAAAACTAGCGGCATGTGATTTGGGAAAACCATACTCTCCGAACCCTCGAATCTGCTGGAACAGTTGTTGGGAAAAGGTGTGGGAATATCCACGATGTTGCATGTCACAAACCAGTTTTTTATGGAAATGATCAATAATTCCAGGGCGTCTCCAGCCACCCATGGCACGGCGCAGTTGATCGGCTTCACCGGGAGTGAAACCGGCTGCTACGATTGCCAACCGCATCGCCTGTTCCTGAAAAATAGGGATTCCCAGGGTTTTGTGAAGTACTTTACGGATGGATTCGTCAGGGTATGAAATCGATTCGGACCCTTGACGCCGTCTCAGGTAAGGATGGACCATGTTTCCCTGTATCGGACCCGGGCGAACAATTGCAATTTCAATAACCAAATCATAGAAGCATCGTGGCTGAAGTCGTGGCAGCATGCTCATTTGAGCACGGCTTTCAATTTGGAAGACTCCGATCGTGTCCGCCTTGCTTATCATGTCATATACCAGTGGATCGTCATCGGGAATATTCGCCAGTGTCAGTGTTGTTTTGAAATGTTTCTGGATGAGATCGAAACATCGATGAATAGCCGTAAGCATACCCAGGGAGAGGCAGTCCACCTTGAGGATCCCAAGTTCATTCAGATCTTCCTTGTCCCACTCGATGAACGTTCGATGGGGCATGGCTGCATTTTCGAGAGGAACGATTTCACACAGAGGAGATTGCGTCATAACCATGCCTCCCACATGTTGAGATAGGTGTCTCGGAAATCCCACCAGTTCGTCAGAAAGGCTCATGAGTTGATTAATAATTGGGTCCGAATTGGACAGTCTATCTTCGGGACACCTGGGGAGCGAAGAGGGTGTGTCTCGATGGTGTTCGATGGTTCTGACAATATTCTTAATGCGATCTTGTGACAGATCGAGTGCTTTGCCGATGTCGCGTAAAGAGGATCGTAATCGATAGCGTACCACTTCGGCCGTCATCGCAGCACGTTCACGACCATACTTGGTATAAAGATACTGTAGAACTTCTTCGCGCCGCTCGTGTTCGAAATCGATATCAATGTCAGGTGCTTCATTGCGTTCACGACTGACAAACCGTTCGAACAGAACATCGATATTTTCTGGATTGACTGACGTGATGCCAAGGCAATAGCAGACTGCAGAATTGGCTGCAGATCCTCTTCCCTGGCAAAGGATGTTTTTGGAACGAGCGAAGCGTACAAGATCCCAGACCGTGAGAAAGTATGATTCGTAATGTAATTCTTCAATCAGATGTAATTCGTGTTCTAAGAGTTGTCGTATTTGTTCGGGAATAATATCAGGGTAAAGATGGTTCGCACCTTCCCAAGTTAAACGTCGCAGGTAGTCGATAGCACATTCGCCTCCAGGACAAAGTTCTTCCGGATATTCATAGCGCAACTCATCAAGTGAAAAATGGCATTGATCGGCAATTTCCATGCTGCGGTGAAATATATGAGAATGTTCAGAAAACATTTGAAAGAGATGTTCTTTTGATTTGATATGCCGTTCAGAGTTTGGAAAGAGGTACGGGCCTGCTTCTGAAACAGGGCATCCTTTACGAACAGAGACGAGTATGTCATGAAGTCTGCTACGTGCCGGATGGTGGTAGTGGACATCATTGGCTGTGCTTAGGGGGATCTGGGAGTGTTTGGAAATATGGATCAGATGTTCGAGTACAGAGGGGTCATCTGATCCATAGTGCAGTTCTGCTGCAAGATAACAGCGATTTTTAAATACATCGCGATATCGTGTTAATTGGTCGAGTGAGAATGATGGTAAAAAATTGGCGCGGGTGAGAGGACGGGAATGATCAAGGGAAGGATGGTTTTGGGAGGGAGTACAGGAAGGTACAATCAGTGCAATGAGCCCTTTTGAATGTGCTGCCATATCGTCAAATGTAAAATGGCATTGTCCTTTGGGAGCACGACGGCGTCCCTCGGTTATGAGTCGCGATAATTGTCCGTAGGATGTGCGGTTGGTCGGAAGGAGAACTGCCGCCAAAGAATCAACCGGTGTCATTTCCGAACCTATAATAAGCTTGATTTCGTATTGCCGGGCTGCAATATGTGCACGTACGATTCCTGCAAGGCTGTTCCGGTCCGTGATGGCTAGCGCGTGGTAATCACATTCTGCTGCCTTTTGAATCAGTTCCTCAGGATGTGAAGCACCCTCTAAGAAGGTGTAATTTGTTTTGCAGTGCAATTCAGCATAGTTTGGAACAATCGTTTGAATCGGAACCTGATATTGAGATGTTGGCAGACGGTGGTCATGAACAGTGTGGGACATAGGGAGCATCGCTTACGAAGATCGAGTTGAATTTGAAAAAATATCGCAATGATAATGACAACTCAATCAAACCATCCATGCAGAAACCAGTTTGTGTTTTTTCGACAATGAAAAATCCAGAACCGGTGTCCACGCATGTTTTCAACACGGTAATAATCGCGTTGTATTTGAGATGGACTGTGGCGATTACGCCAGTCGCAAGTTTCAATCCGTTCCGGTCCCCATTGATGTGTGAGTGTGTGTCTTTGATCGTTGATTTCAATGCAAAGAGGTGTTCCACCCGTTCCGGATTCGATAATCGTGATAGGTAACGGGTGCGGACATAGACGCAGTGGGCGATGGGTGGCACACGAATGGATGGGGTGTGCAAGGTTACGATCTGGCGCAGAAAAGTCGCGATCAGAATGCCAGGAGTGATTCAGTACTGGGGTGTAGCAGGTGGTATGTTCGGGAGCCGGATTAGGTGTCCAGCTTGTCTGTAGAACCCGTTCGGGGCCCAGGCGTTGATTCAATTGATCAATGAGTGTGGAGAGATGTTTTCGCGACAACAATACAGACGTGTTTTCAAAGAGTGTTGTTTGATAATGACGCAGTCGGGTGGTTTGAGTTGCCTGAAGATGCACGGCAGTTACAGAGTCTGAAATTTCAAAGTCATTCAGGCGCAGGGAAAGCAATTCCATAACTTTCTGTTTTAAAAGAGTCGGGGTCATGAGGCCGACAGAAAAAAAACAGGAGGGTGTATTTTCATGAAAAAAACGACATTGTAATTGCTGGATACCACGATGGTATTCAGCGAGAAGTGCAATCAGGATTTCGAGGGAAGATTCCAAAACAGGTAACAGTGTATTGAGATCGTTTACAGGAAGATCCAAAACTTTGTGTACCTGAAACGATGTGGAAAATGTTTCGGGGACAAATACTTCCGGAATAGTTCCGGACATTTGGTTCCATCGTTTGAGTATCTGGGAGCCAAAATGAGATACCAGGTTTTCGCGCGAGAGTGATTCCAGTTGCTCCAGGCTGAAAATGCCCAATTCGTTTAAGATTTGAATATGTTTTCCGGATAATCGTAGTGCCTGAATGGGGAGAGCGCGTAACCGGTACCGTTGTTCTTGTCGGGGAATAACGTCCCAGCAAATCTGATCGGATCCGTTTATCGTTTGGGAAAGTTTGCCAAAGTTCGCAAATGCCCATGCCGCACTGATACCAGGGGCAAGGGCTGCTCGGACGCAGTAGTGTCGGCTATATAAAGCGGTCAACAGTTTTGTGACAAGTTGAGATATTCCGGAAAACATCTTTTGGCATCCGGTCACGTCAACGAAAATACACTCTCGAAAAGAGGTAAAGTCGATAGAAACCAGCGGGCTGAATTGATGGCACCATTGAGCCAATTGTTCCAGATCTCTGTGACTTTCTTGGTCATTGTGGGGTTGGATGATAATGGTTTCCGATCCAGAGTGAGGGTATCTCGACTGAGATGCAGCGGCGAGCACCTTTGCCTCCGATAAAGACATGTCCCTGCGTATACCACAGTTGGACGCGCGTCTTGAACAGGCTTTAACACGCGGGATTCCCCGATAGACCTGTGATGCGATGAGTATTTGGTGGTTCCGTTGTGAGTGGTTCCGATAGAGATGTTGTATCGGCCAGTTTGGAAACCACATGCACAGCACCTGTTTCATCATTGATATCCAGTTCTAGTATCGAGCTATGAATTCCTTGGAGGGTACGGAGAAGTTTAATCTGAATCCGGCGCTGTGTGTGGGATGGCAACCCGGTGAGGTAATCTGGTTTTTTAAAATAATTACAAGGTGAAGGGACCGGAGTTATGCACAACCGTGTTTCAGACCAGGATGGGGATTTTTCAAATCTGTCCGAACGAAGTATCATCGCGAGTGTTCCGCCTTTTTCTGCCGCTAGTTGCAAACGACGGAAAGTTTGTGAGTTCAGGTCAGAGAGGCGGCAGATGGTCACGGTAACCCCCGGACAACGCAGCGATTGTTCCAAAGCCCAAAGGGTTTGGAGAGGCGTTTCGGGATGTATAAATATCGTGCGTGCCAGGTCGATTCCGAGCAATGACATTGCGAGAGGATACAGTTCCTGATCCGGATCAATCATAACCAGAGTACCTTCTGTCCCACATACGCTGCGCGCAATCTGCAACGCCATTGTGAGTGCACCTGATCCCTTATCCGTCTCATACCATTCGACCAGGGTTCCACACCGTAGCCCTGATCCAGGAAGCAGTTGATCCAATTCCTCTATCCCGGTAGAGAGGAAACGATTTCCCCAAGGTTTGATACCGTTTTCGAGTGATTTAATCTGTTGGTCAAGTTTCTTGATCGCCTGTTTGTTGATCGAATTTTCTGTCATAGATACCTCTTAAACATGTACGTATGTACATTACTTTATCGAAGGAGCGATTATCTGTCAAGAGGGTATGGTCTTTGGTGGATTGGAGTAAACAATCGACGATACTATGAACCCAAATTGGGCCGTAACCGACACACCGATGAAAAGAGTGCCTTTATTCTACTTACTACGATGGTTATTCGATTAGCTGATGCGGGACTATGCTACGGGGGGATTGTTTAAAGATGCGTGTATTTGTCATGAAATATCAAACCATTCAAGTGTGCATTGTTTCCCTCTTTAGACACGTTATAACTGGAGGATTCTCAACCAGTACGTTACGTTTCGAAAAGGCAGGATCAAGTGTTGTTTCCGAATCTTTTCGTGTTGTTCACGGGATTGCTTTATTCACTCCAGGTGTTTGCACCAGCGTCTGACCTGGAACAGGAACTGAAACGAGAAAGTATCCATTTACTTGCGGATGCTGTGCGTAAAGACGGAAATCTGGAACGTGGCGCGATACTTTTTTATCAACCACAGTTTTCTTGTATATCCTGCCACACGGTTTCGGAAGAGGGCACGCCGTTGGGGCCCATTTTAACCTCCTATCC
>CAXEIY010000216.1:0-28654 GCA_963996245.1 uncultured Planctomycetia bacterium
CGGTGGCGGCGGCGGAGGAGGTGGCGGTAATCAGCCCGGTCCTCCCCCTGGTGGCGGTGGTGGTGGTGGAAACGTTAATCCCGGTCCTCCCGGTGGTGGCGGAAACCAGCCTCCCGGTGGTGGAAATGAAAATGAACCTGGGCCACCAGCTGGTGGCGGCGGTAATCAACCCCCAGGCGCCGGCGGTAATCAACCCCCAGGCGGCGGTGGAAATCAGCCCCCAGGCGGCGGTGGTACGCAACCACCTGGTACTGCAGGTGGCTTTCGACCGCCTGACCTTGCACCGGGCTTTCCACGATTCCGCATACACCTTTTCACCGGTAGGTTGGAAAGATCTCCTCTAAGATCAGACCGATAGAGAAGATCGTTTCTAGTGGACCGGATAGCAAACGTTCGAGCGGTCTTTTACCAAAGGCCGCTCTTTTTTTACTGTAAGGTGGAATGACCACGATTGTCTTTATGATTATTCAAGAACCGCAGCAACCCATTTAACCCCAGTTAGCCAGTAGTTGTGTAAGCCAGATAATAAAACCGACCACACACCATGCACCAACAAATCCACCCAGTCCCAATACCGTAGGACGAGGAATCTCCAGATCGGGCAGATCAATCAGTTTACCTTTTTCAGCAGGAAGCGGATTTTCAGGCAAAGTACAAGGTGTTTTTACTTCTTCACCCGGACGTACAGGTGTTCGGATCAAACGGAAGAAATGATCCAGTTTTTCTCTATTGGTTGGTTTGGTAAAAAGGCTGACCACCACCCCCGCAACGGCCCCTGCTGACATATAGATAAGCATCTGGTACGGCAAACGCATGACGACATTGACCATTTCACCGGCCTCATTCAAAGTCGGATTAAGCATGATTCCGGGAATATTTTCACCGCACCACAGCCGTACTTTATGAGGAAAATAGTCGATTATGCCTCCTACCGGCTGATGGGTTTGTGTCAGATACCAACTCGCTGCGGTTACCAATGTCGATGTCCACACACCAGCTGGAGAATAACGCCTCCATGTGATTCCAAACCAGAAAGCCACTCCCATAAAAGCGGGCAGTGCCTGAACATAACGTCCCAGAACTTGAATCACATCCTGAAACTGCGTCTGCATAAGAAGAGCAAATACCACAATTATCAAACCCGCTATGCGTCCCACCCAGAGGTAGTGCATCGGAGTCTCCTGCGGCTTAAAGAATCGTTTGTATATGTTTTCCGTAAACAATCCTGAACCCACCACCATCATGGCATCGCATGTGCTCATAATCGCTGCAAGCAGCGATGCGAAAAGCAGCCCTACAAGCCCCAGGCTGATTGTAGGAAGGATGTCGTGCGCCGCTCTTCCAAACACCTGATCTGCAAAAGCTCCCGGATCCGACTCAAACTGTGCTACATCTTCGGGAGTCATATAATCTGTGCCTGGAGTCAGGTAAATGGCAATACAGGCCAACCCTGTAAACGTCCAGGCGATCGTACAAAAACGCTTTAGAAAATTGCCAAACGTAAAGCCAAATCGACCCTCGAATTCCGTTTTACCCGCAGAACAAACTCCCATAATGTGTGGTTGCACCACGATTCCAAGAAGTCCGGAGATAGAAAGCATAATCACATAAAACGGGGTAATCAGCTCTCGTCCCATTTTTTGGGCAAGATTTTCACTTAACGTAAGACTTAGCATATCCGGTCGTTCCCATTCCGCTATGTCGGCCTGCAGGGCTTCAAAACCCGTCGAAGTCCCTACCACGTCTGCCGCAACACTAAATACGAAAGGGAGTAACAAAAATGAAAAAATAATGGTCAAAATTCCCTGGATAAAATCGGTCACGATTGCAGCAGCTAACCCTCCTGCAGCGCCATATATGATGAACATGACCGTCATGGCATAAATCGCGTAGGATGCTTGCATTCCACCATCTGTCAGACCTTCGATCATCTGGCCACTTCCAAACAGAGCCGCGCCAATGAAGACAATCGACATCATGATCCCAAAGCAGGAATAGAGGGTCGCGGTAGACGTGTCATAACGGGCTTCAAAAAAATCACTGGTAGTAAGGGCACGCATCCTGCGAAAAGTGGGCGCAATAATCCAGTAAAACGGAGTAGCCCAAAGCCAGAGAAACTGATACCAGATTCCAGCTAATCCAAAACGGAATGAACCGGAGGCCACACTGACAGCCTGCTCACTGGAGGTACCAGCACCGAAAGCAAAAAACATCATGAACACCTTGCCAAATCTTCTTCCTCCCATGAAGAAATCTTCCATATTCTTCACACGCCGATAGGACCACGTCCCGATAATTACGATTCCCACAAGGTAAACAGCCAGAACAATCCAGTCGACGAGATGTAATCCGTACCACTGCATGGGATTTAAACCTTTCACATGGTATTTGGGCACTGTCTCCAGACAAGGGTGGCAGCAACCACCCGAACATCCAACAATACATCTTCAGAAGGAAGAAAATCGAGAGAACAAATCCTACCGCTCGCGTTGTTATAGAGCAAGGGTTGGATCCGGTCGGTCTATTTGCATATGATGTCCCAATAACGATTTTCAAACCTTATTGCAGTTCAAACACCCCTCATCTACAGCCAGCAGCATACTCTCATGAACCCGACAACTTCGTCTTCAGCAATCATCGAACAGAACATTGGTTTTATTGGCGCCGGGAAAATGGCTTCCGCTTTAATCGCAGGATTTTTGCGATCAGATCTGGTATCACCTTCCCAGATATGGGCCAGTGACGTGATACCCGAGACCTTACAGACTCTCAAAGATCAGCACGCGATTCATACCTGTACCGATAACCGAGAAGTCATCGCACAAAGTGACGTGCTTTTCCTGGCTATCAAGCCACAGGTTATGTTCTCAGTTCTGGACACGATTCGGGCAGACGTCAACAAAGACCTCCTTATTGTTTCCATTGCCGCAGGCGTCACTCTGGATCAACTGGCCGAACATCTGGGAGATCATATTCGACTGATTCGAGTCATGCCAAACACGCCATGCCTGGTTGGTGCGAGCGCTTCGGCCTACTGCTCGTCCCCGACAGCGAAACCAGAGGATGAAACGCTGATCGAAACCTTGCTGAAAGCAGTAGGACTGGCAATGCCGACTTCCGAGTCACTCATGGACGCGATTACCGCTTTATCCGGCAGTGGTCCGGCATATGTCAGCATGGTCATAGAATCGTTGAGCGAGGGAGGGGTCCGAATGGGATTACCTCGCCCCATAGCCACTCAACTTGCCATGCAAACCGTGTTCGGAACAGCCAAAATGCTGCTCCAGGAAGAGCTGCACCCGGCAGAACTCAAAGAAATGGTCACAAGTCCGGGAGGCACGACCGCTGCTGGAATTCAGGTTCTGGAACAACACGGCTTACGTGCAGCATTCATCGATGCTGTCGAAGCGGCAACCCACCGTTCTCAAGAGTTGTCTCAGAACAATATTTGACGGGACCACACCGGTCGCTTCGTCCCTGAATCGCTTACTATGTACAAGCTGTATCCGGGATGAAAAACTATCGTAAATCAATCCTTCCTCTATAATTGACCCGGATTCGATCCACTGCCCCTGAGGGGCGACGCCATCTTGATTGTTAACAGAAGACTCCCTATGAACACCCTCCCAAACCGAACAACACTTACTGGCGAATCGATCCTTGTTCTTGACTTCGGATCACAATACGCACAGTTGATTGCACGTAGGGTTCGTGAGCAGAATGTTTTCTGCGAAATCGTTCGCAACGACATCTCCGCGGACCGAGTTCTCGAATTGAACCCAAAAGGATTAATACTCTCGGGCGGTCCAAGTAGTGTCTATGAATCGCAGGCTCCTCAGTGTGACCCGAAAATCTTTCAGCTCGGTCTCCCGGTACTGGGTATCTGCTATGGAATGCAACTCGTCTGCCAGGCGTTAGGTAGTAACATCGATGCGGGTACAGCACGTGAGTACGGCCGTATATCGCTTCATATCAGCCCCGGAACAAATCCTCTGTTTGCGAATATAAGCGAACAAACCACAGTCTGGATGAGCCACGGTGACCAGGTTCTCAATCTTGGCAAAGAGTTCGTATCTCTGGGTACTACTCCAACGTGTCCGTTTGCGGCAGTAAAGCATCAAACGCTTCCTGTCTACGGTCTCCAGTTTCATCCTGAAGTAACGCATACACCGGATGGTTCGACCATACTGCACAATTTCCTTCACCTGGTATGTCAATGCCAGGGAAACTGGAAAATGGATTCCTTTGCAGAAACAACCATCGAAGGCATCAAAGAAAAAGTGGGAAATCGCCGTGTTATCTGCGGACTCTCCGGTGGCGTGGACTCAGCCGTAACCGCGGCACTGCTAGACCGGGCCATAGGTAAGCAGCTTATTTGTATCCTGGTTGACAATGGTCTCCTGAGACAGGGCGAAGTGGAACTGGTCACAGATACTTTCAATCAACATTTTAAGACCGATCTTCACGTATCGGATGCCGCTGAGCGATTCCTTAAAGCGCTGGATTCGGTAGTCGATCCCCAGGAGAAAAGGCGCATTATTGGCCATTCGTTTATTGATGTTTTCCGCGAAGAGGCCGAACCGTACCGCGACGCTGAATTTCTCGCCCAGGGCACATTGTATCCCGACGTCATCGAAAGTGGAGCTAGCGCTGATGGTCCTGCAGCGACGATCAAACTGCATCACAATGTCGGTGGGCTTCCTGAAGAACTGGGACTGACACTCGTCGAGCCTTTGAGAGACTTGTTTAAGGATGAGGTGCGACGGCTTGGGTCCCGTCTCGGTTTACCGGATGAAATGATCTGGCGACATCCCTTTCCCGGGCCGGGACTGGCAGTACGATGCCTCGGTGCCGTCACCCGGGATCGGCTGGAGCGGTTAAGACTTGCCGATGCGATCGTGATCGAAGAAATCAGACGTGCCAAACTATATCGACAGACCTCCCAGGTGTTCGCGGTGCTGTTACCAGTACAGAGCGTGGGTGTCATGGGAGATGCGCGTACCTACAGTGAAGTGATTGCTATTCGTGCCGTTGAAACGGAAGATTTTATGACCGCAGACTGGGTCCGTTTACCCTATGAAGTGCTCGCGGTGATCTCCTCACGCATTATTAACGAGGTTCCCGACACAAGCCGTGTCGTTTATGACATCAGCTCCAAACCGCCTGCCACCATTGAGTGGGAATAAATCACACGATGTACACGGCAATCTGAAAAAGAGCCGCTTTATAATCGAACGGTTCCGACTCACCGCGCTCGCAGTCGGATAGCAGTCCCTTCCCTAGTCTGATCCTGAGAAGGAACTATTAAATGCCTCAAAAAGCTAGGGCGTCTTCACCGTGGAATCGTTTTCCGTTATGACCAGAGGTTTCCTCCAGTACACTCCTGACCAGTCAATATTCTTGACCTCTTCTTCAATACCGTGCTCGCGACGGTAGTCATTAACCGCAATACGGCACCGCTCATAAAAAACATAGTCATCGATAATGACATAACCGCCAGGACTCAGTTTGGGATATAGATTTTCCAGTGCCTGCATGGTGGACTCATAGAGATCGGCATCGATACGCAGGATAGCCAGCTTTTCAATAGGGGCATCCGGCAAAGTATCCTTAAACCATCCTTTCAGGAATTGAACCTGATTATCCAGTAATCCATAGCGATCAAAATTGGACTGCACCTGTTCAACGGAAACAGCCAGTTCTTCATACTCATGCAACTTGGCGTTTTCATCAACCGGATAATTCTCGGCATCGGGCGATGGCAGACCTTCAAAAGAATCGGCGACCCACACGGTACGATCGGTCACCTGATGCGATTTCAAGATAGCACGCATATAAATTGTGGCACCTCCTCTCCAGGCACCAGCTTCAATAAAGTCTCCAGGAATATCCTGCTCCAGCACCTTTTCAATACAGAAACGCAGGTTGTTGAGACGTTTCATCCCAATCATGGTATAGGCACGACTCGGCCAGTCTCGACCATCCTGACGCGCCTTTCTTGCTTCCGGATCATTCTCATAGATCAGATCTGTCAAGCTTCGTTGCAACAGATCAAGGTACAAATCACGTTCAAAAGCGGTGACCCCTGCCCGAAACTTTGGGTCCGTCTTGGGAACCGATTCGGTTATTTTTTCAGTCGGTTCAATACACCCGGCCAGAACAACCATCGATAAGCCACCTAATACCCGTCTCACCCATTGCTGCTTTTCATTCATTATGTTTGTCATCGCTCTCTGATCATTGAACGTACACATCTTCCACAATTCAGTTACGTTTTAGTTTCTGTGCTCTTTTCCCTAACACTTCGGCTACATAGAGATTGCCTGTCTGGTCAATGGACAACATATGCGGTAACTGAAATTGCCCCGGTGCATCTCCCTGGGTTCCCCAGGATTCGACGACGTCACCTTGTTCTCCAATCCTCAGAATCGCATGGGCACGACCATCGGCTACAAACACTTCCCCTGTCGTAGCAACCGCAATCCCAAAGGGTGCGAACCCCTTCCATATTTGCAGCAGGCGACCATCTAGGTCAAAGATCTGGATACGATCGTTTTCACGATCGCCGACAAGTACTTGATTTTTTGCATTCACCACAATGCTGTGCGGCAGATTAAATTGACCGTCCTGATCACCTGCACTGCCCCACTGTTTCAAAAAGGTACCCGATGAATCAAACTTCATCACTCGACTGTTACCATATCCGTCAGCAACCAGTATTTCTCCCTGGGGTCCAAAGGCAACGTCTGCAGGCTGGTCAAAATGACGGGTATCGGTACCCGGTTCATCCAGTGTTCCAAGCGTACGCTTTAAGATACCTTGTGGACTGAACTGATGTACGACATGCCGACCGACATCGGTAACCCATACGTCGCCCTGTTTATCAATCCGTAAACCATGTGCTTTGCCAATAACCCCATCACCCCAGTAGCGAAGCAGCTTTCCGTCATTGTCAAAACAGAGAATCGGGTGATCACCACGATGAAACACATAGGTCATTCCTCGGGAATCGTGCGCGACGCCCGAGACTTGTCCCAGCACCAGGTTTTCCACAGGTTGAGGCCAGTCGCTTACGGGCATGAAAGACCACTCAAACCCGTCCCAGGGTTTACCCAGCAGGATTCGAATCGGTGAAACACGGTACCCGAAACGAACTATCGCACTCGCTGTTCGTGAAATCGGCTTACCCTCTTCGATTTTCATAAAAGCATCACGTAATCCCTGACCAATTCTAGACAGACCTTTACCTGGATCCAGCTGAAAGCCCTCGGTCTCTTCCGTGTCGCTCTGAGATGACAAAACAACGCGATCTTCAGCACGGACAGAATCTGGATGGGATAAACCTGAAAGCTCTAATAAAGCCAGTCCTAAGGCAAAACAACAATACCTCGCACTAAAACCCGTGTCTCGCATTCCGCTCTCATGACAACTATCACTCATTGTTTCTCCCATCACGGCTAGTCCAGTGCTGCTTAACCGGTCTTCTCTATTCATAATACTCCGATACCTCGACCGTTACCATGGAACGCATCCACGGCAATCACCTCTACCGGTCCTGACGAGCGTAAAATCATTTGTTTTAAAGGATGCCCGATCTTTTCCATTTTTGTCTGAAATCATATAACTCTATTATAAGATTGAAGCGGTGATGCCAAATACACCGGGCGCGTTACGCTGCCCACAACAAACACCACTATGACTGATGATGAAAACAGCAAATCCAGAAATCATTCTCCAGGTACGTTCGACACAAGTAGTTGTCGGTTCCCTGCTTTTTTCCGGTCTGCTCTTTTTTAGCGTTACCCTTTTTTCCTTCGACAATCATTTCAGTACCCTGTTGGCGAAAGAAGCCGATATGGGTGACACTACCATCACTGCCCAAAAAGTTCTGCCGGCTCTTACGCGAATTACACTCGGAACAAAACAGGAAACACTATTCGTAGTTTCCACTCGTCCGCTGGAAAACGGAATGACCGTACTTCAACTGGACCAGGCACTCGCATACTCGTATCCGATCGGTGAGTCCGTACAGCGGTATCGACCACCGATACTACGTAAATTGCTTCTGCCTCTGTGGATTACAACTTCCGTGCTGATCCTCATGTATCTGGGAATACCTGTGATCTTGGTCAAACGATCACTGAAAAGAATTTCCAGCCGAGTCCCCTCTCCAAACGACGGTGACTTGAAATCACCTGCACCCGTAACCCTTCGCTCGATATATCAAAAACAAGTAATGGCTTCAGCCATTACGGCCGAAGCGGGAGTCTTTCTTAACCTGACAGGTTACTTGTGGACGGATCACGCTTCCGCCCTATACTCAGCTGTTGTGATGATGTCCTTGTTAATTGTTTGTTTTCCAACCGTAAGACGAGCGCAGCATTGGATCCATCAAAGAAACCAATTACCCTGAATAACCTATGAAATCTGAAACAGAATGGTCTGAAATCCGCTGATCTCAACGTGATACCAGGTCCATGCCGGAACCATCCATGCCTATGGGTAGCCTACCTTGATGCACAGGAACTCGGGAAATCGATTTCCGCCAGCGTCCCCGAAACTCCTGACTAGACCCTTAAACATGCTCGTCCAGCACGGCCATTGCAACAAACGCTCTGTCCCGACATGCTATTGATCTTCCTTACCCACTGTCCAGAGACCCACCATGAACGATCAGCCTGAAACCAATCCGGAACTCATCAAAGAACAGATTTGTGATATTGGACGGCGAATCTATAACCGAAGTTTTGCTGCTGCCAATGACGGTAACATATCCGTTCGCATCGCACCGGACAGAGTGCTCTGCAGTCCAACGATGATCTGTAAAGGTTTTATGAGCCCTGAGGATATCTGTACGGTTGATCTGGAAGGCAATCAGATATCTGGCAAGCGAAAGCGAACCAGCGAAATTCTACTCCATCTTGCCATTATGAAAGCACGCGAAGATGTCCAAAGCGTTGTGCACTGCCATCCTCCCCATGCGACTGCTTTTGCTATCGCTCACGAACCGATCCCCAAATGCATCCTGCCTGAAGTTGAAGTGTTCCTCGGTGAAGTACCCGTCGCGCCTTATGAAACACCGGGAACACAAAAGTTCGCTGATTCGATCCTTCCCTTCGTTCACGGCTCCAACACCATCATTCTGGCCAACCATGGCACCGTAAGCTTTGGTCATCATGTCGAGCAAGCCTACTGGTTTACTGAAATTCTGGATTCGTATTGCCACATGCTGTTACTGGCCAAACAACTCGGACCGGTCCATTATTTTACCCAGCAACAGACCCGTGAACTATTAGAAATGAAACATCGCCTTGGATTTTCTGACCCCAGAATCGATGGTGAAAATATGGATTTAAGTTCAGACACCGTTTTCCGCGAAGGTTATTGTGCTCCCCGGCCCAATGCGTTTTTCCCTGCCGAGGAAAATAACACCCCTCATACACAGGCCAGGTCATCACTATCACATATTTCCCGTGATGATCTGGAATCACTGGTGAGGGAAATCACACAACAGGTCATCTCCGGTCTCAAACGAAACGATGGCTGAACAGAGCAGAAACACTCTAATTTCATCATCGGAATGGTCTGCCCTGATGGAACGTTAACCTCTGACAGAACCTCTAATCCGAAAGGCGCACCACTTATTATTTGAACACTTCCGATTGGAGCAAACGATCCAGCTCCACATCAATTGCCTCGCCTTCGTAAAACGAAAGCCATCCGCGAATTTCACGGGTCTGTTGAGGTGGACAGTCTGGAAATTTAGGATCGGAATGCATGCACGGACAACGTGGATTAGCCCAAGGACGATCGCAATGAGACCATGCCGTTATCACCCAACGGTCTGAATCTTGGTTTGAACAGGCTACAAAAGGTTTCCTGATCACCTTGTTTTCATTGGTCTGCTGATTGAACCCGGTCATGAACTTTAACATTATACAGTTCTGAACCCTCAGATCGGTTAACAATGTATCCGTCCCATTGGTCAGTGATTGCTCAAAAAGAAGGCCTTCGGTACCTGGAATCACTCGAGTACGGAAAGAGATTCCATTGGGTAGTGTGCGCGTCATTTCATAGCCCCCCTCTCGACGCTCCCATTCAAGTTTTTCCAACGCAATCCCCTGTTGTGACCAAATCGTCTCAACATGGGTGTGTGCCAGATAGGTCAGTCCAAGATTCGACCAGATCGCCTCCGGCACATCGGCAACAACGTAGCTTCGACTGTCCCAAGGCGCAAAGACACTCACTTTGGTTTCCCGCTGCGGATTGACCGCACCTTCAAGAAAACCAATACGTGGATGACGTCCACCTGGATAGGGAAGTACCCGAATCTGGTCTTGAGTGAGCGGAGGACGGGTATCCGCACAGATATTCCATCGCTTCAGATTTTGAATCACTTCCGGCTCGCTGAGTCCTGTTGCGAGAACAATCTCCTCAACAGAAAATCCATGATACCAGACCATATTCTCTAACCAGCCTTGAAGTTCGCAATCACCGACGGGCTTTCTCGCATTGGAAAGGTCATCCATAAGCAATCCACCTGCAACGCCTATCACAGTCCATGACAGCAAAATGGAAAACAACACGAATACCTCCATTGGGAAACGTTGGTCCATCTACATAAATGGCCGACATAGTACACCACTTACTTCAGAACCAAAGCAGGGTTGAACTACGGGTGGTGTGAATCTTACTGGCTGCATATACAGGCGTCGAGCGTTACTTTTGCAACTTGCGATCCCGACACATTACAGCCATGAACCCATCATCTGAAACTTCGGTTCTGTTACACGCTCCGGTCATTCCCAATCGATCCGTGCCCATAAAACAGACCGGAAGATACCTATTGTCACAATTGTCCATCCGAATAGAACAACCGTTTCCGTGTCCTTGCTCTTCACGATTTATACAGCAACCGGAAAAACATGAGCCCCTGCCATGTTGAAGAAGAGAGTTGGTCAGCAACTCTTTCACCATAGTCCAGCTACATGACCAAGTGAACATATTACCTGTTCACATACGAACTGGCTCTAGTGCGATTATCTAATAGAAGCCGAAGCGCAAACTGTTCTCACACAAGTCTGCCGTGGCGTGACATGCACCTTCTTACCAGATCCAAGAAGTGCGCGGAAAGGGGCTGAAAAATCAATATCCAAAATTAGATTTACGAGCCTTTTTTATGGATCGTAAACGGGCACGGCGACGCTGATCGCTCGGTTTTTCGTAATGCTCTTTACGACGCATCTCTTTTCGGATCCCACTACGCTCACACATTTTACGAAACCGACGCACTGCATCTTGAATCGATTCCCGATCACGTACGCGAAGCTTAACCACTCAGTTCGTCTCCTTTGCTAAAACAGCATCACTCGAAAGCGAAGCGCTATCAAATATTCCTTACCGACACAGCAACAAGCATACCTCGTCACTGCTTAGACAATCTAACACATTTCATGGAACATGTCTTGATCGGAAATCTTAATAATTTCACAAAAACAGGATTACCCCGTCGGGAAAATCATCTGAATTATCTGTTCCATTCAGGCAGACTAACAGATTCTTAACTACCTGAGCAAAAAATCGGTCACTCTGAAAGCGATTTCAATCAGCCCGTTCACGATCCGTTTCAGAAAATGTGACCATCGGGAAAGACCCCTGCGCTATTCTGCCACAACATCCGAAAACAGATCGCCAACAGTCGATCCATGCGCTCTGTGAGACCACTGAGGAAAACACTTAAGCGTTTCCTGTGCGGCCTGAGTATCCCAGATATGAGACGCGTCTTTTCCTACGACGGTAACGACACGGTACTCATCCAAAGGAACTCGAAGCGCCGATTGATACACCTCAGCCAGCTCCGAAAAAGGAACCCTCTGTGGACGTACTACTTCCGTATGGTCACTTTTTCTCCCGGTATCAATTGGAGCTGCAATACGCAAACTGACCACTTCCATTTTATAACGACGGGCATAATACTCGGCGATTTCCTCTGACAGTGCTTTCGTGAGTGCGTACGTTCCCATCGGGCGCGCGGGGGCATCACCCGCAACCACTGCACCGGGCTGCTCACTCTGATGCGCCGGGTGATCCGGATGCAGATACCCCCATACCGTCATTAAACTGGAAGTGTGAACCACTCGTGTAATATGCGCCCGTCTTGCCGCTTCAAAAACATGCCAAGTTCCTTTTACGTTGACATCAAATCGCAAGTCATTAAATCCATCGTCCTCATAAGTGCCCGTATGGCCCGTTGCAACCGCCATGTGAATGACAGCATCCATACCCTGAAATGCCGATATTAGACGCGCATCGAGCCTTCTAATATCAGCCTGAACGAAACGGGAATCCATCCCTGGATCCAAATCCAGAAAACGCAGATCAAACTGCCTTTCCAGTTCAGGGATTACACCCTTTGCAACCTCACCCGTCGCACCGGTAACAAGCACTTTCATAATTGATTCTCATTCATTTGGATTACACGTAACCAATGGAACGGTACCCCTCCCTATTCTGTTTTCAGCCCACATATGACACCCTCTAAAATAATATTTCCCACCTTTTTTCGGCCAATAGATCTATCCATTGGCATTATCCCAAATGCGGTGTGACTTCTTTCCAGATTGGCAGAACGTATTATCCTCAACAACTCCAGCATAATACAACCACCTCTTTGCTGAATAACTCGTCTGATACCACTCTATCCGATTCATAACTAACGCTGATCTTTAATCTGAGACCTTTCGAATCAGGGCCATCCCTCTCAGAACAAACACTTTGTCATTTCCCTTTCTACGACAACTACACTTTTCCCCTTTCAATATCTTGCCAAGGGACAGTGAGTACCAAAAAATTGCCTCACCAAAAAGATATTTCCTGTTATCACCTAAAATTAACTTCCCTAAAAACACCTATTCGCGTTTAGGACTGATTTCTGAAATCAAGCTTCACCAATCTAGTCGCTCAATCACTTTTCTACTTGGAAATAGGCATCCGTTCGGAAACAAAAACCCCTATGGCCCTCTGCAGTGGTTCTCCGATATTATCTCGCAACCCAATGGCATCCGATCTGTGGAGACCCCTTTCCTATGTTCCGGATATTCTGTTTTCTTCTGACGACTACCTGTGTTGTCTGCAATCTATCCGGTTGCCAGACAACCACTCCCACTTCACTGCCCTTTTTCCGGTCTTCTGATCCGTATGCGGAACAGCGTGTGGCACTGGTTCACCGCGCCTATACCGACCATTACAAAAAAACGGGAGCAGACGAGGCCTTGGCTTGGTTACTCTACAACGGCGTTCGTGGCGGAATGACCATTAAAGATATTGAAAAAGTAATGGGACAACCGCTCGAAACAACGGAACCAGGCAACGATTTCGAAACCTCTTTCGGAATTGAGGAATCAGACACCTTCTACCAGATTGGACCAACCAGCAACGACTGGACCTGTCTATTTCATTTCCGGGAAGGAAAGCTTTTGGCTTATCATCCCATATCTCCTGAAACCATTTCCGACACAAATGAGGATGAAATTTCAGTAAATTAAGGAGAGACAGAAGCAGAAAGTTGCATCCTCAATCGTACACCGATACAATTCGCATCATTGCTTTCCTAAACGCCCTTAGCGCACAGAGGTAACAGTATGCCGGACACCTCCTCAACCTATGACGACCCGCTTTTTCTACATTCCCGACGTGAAGCGTTTTTTGTTTTGGGTCTGTGGCTTTTCTGCATGGTGTGGTCGGTGACGTACTGCTACAGGAACGGATACCTATCCTATGCAGAACCCAAGCCATCACTGACCGAGGAAATGCCTGGAATCGTAAAAGGGATTCGATCGCTGCCAACCGTGGGTCAGATCATCGGCCCTCAAATGGAAGGCCGTGAACGCTCTCTGGACGATTTCCACAGCCCATTGGGGCTTGGAATTCCCGACTGGGTATTCTATGGAATTGCGATGCCCTGGCTAGTATGTATCGGCGTCAGCGTCTGGTGGTGTCTCTTCTTCTTCCAGGAAGACGATCTCGGGAAAAGCGAACAACCCTCATAGAGCTGTACGACAGGAGACCATGGATGAACGAAGGTACCAGTGCTATCACCATTGTGACGTTTCTTGTCTACATCGGTGGTGTCTTTTTGCTGGCCATATTTTCCCACAAACTGCTGAGCAAAAGTTCTTTCATGGGAGAGTATTTTCTCGGCAGCCGAGGTCTGGGCAGCTGGGCACTGGCCTTCACCTTTGCTGCTACGAGCTCATCGGGGGGCAGCTTTACCGGATTTCCCGCCCTCATTTACAGTTACGGATGGATTCTCGCATTCTGGATTGCCAGCTACATGGTGGTACCGGTATGCACGATGGGCGTACTCGGTAAACGCCTCAATCAGGTGGCACGGAAATCAGGAGCCATCACAATTCCGGATGTATTACGTGACCGCTTCAACTCCACTTTCCTGGGCTTGTTTGCCACCTGCACCATTATTTTCTTTACCGTGGCCAACCTGGTCGCTCAATTCAAGGCAGGGGCCTTGATTGTTGAAGAAACCTTTAATCTGAGTCAGTTTTTCTCCGACTATTCCTATCTCTGGGGACTGGTTATTTTTGCAGTGGTTGTCGTGTTCTACACCGCTTACGGTGGGTTCAGGGCCGTGGTGTGGACCGATGTCATGCAGGGTATCGTCATGGGGGCCGGCGTGATCATCCTGGTTCCGGTCATTCTTTATCAGGCGGGAGGCCTTACTGAAGTTAACCGCAAAATCCGCAATCACCCTCCACACCTGGTCACTTCCATATCCGGAAAACAGAACGATCTGGCCTTTGTACTCAAAAAAGCGGAAGACACACAGGAAGAACTACCTGTTGGAGTCGAGTATGTAGTCGCTGATTCTCCCAATACCGAACTGTCCGTTAAACTCGACCAAACCGTCCCGGTAGACGACAGCAGTCCCGAGTTGATCGTCCGTGTCAACCTGGCCACAGATCAGGACGGAAACGTGGAAACCAAAGCGGAAGATATCAAAAATCTGATTGAACAAGACTCCCTTTTTGATCGCATCTTCGAAAAAATTGTATATGCCTTTGATAATGACGGATCCGGAAACGTCGCGGCCATGAGTGTCAATCACTTTATACACGGCAAAGACTTTCTTTTTGGACCGGGACGACGCAAAGATGCTTCTCCCTTTCATCCACTGGGGATGGGACTCTCGTTTTTCTTCATGTGGGCCATCTCAGGAATGGGACAACCTGGAACCATGGTTCGATTGATGGCCTTTGAGGAAAGTCGCACCCTCAAACGTGCCGTCTTCACGGTTACTTTTTACTATGCCCTCATCTACCTTCCGCTGGTATTCATTTTCATCGCAGCGCGCACGCTTCTTCCCTACATTCCACAGGAAGATGCCGACAAATCCATGGTTCTGGTAGCCACCAGAGTGGTCAGTCAGCTGGGCTGGCAATACAAAATTCTTGCGGCTATTTTTGTGGCCGCACCATTTGCCGCAATCATGTCAACTGTAGACAGTTTTTTACTCATGATCAGCTCCAGCCTGGTGCGGGATGTTTATCAACGCACCATTAATCCGAATGTCACCGAAAAAGTGGTCAAATGGGCCAGTTATGCAACCACCGGAATCGTTGGTGCACTAGTCACCATCGCTGCCACACACCCACCTGATTTCCTGCAGTACATCATTGTCTTCACTGGAGGAGGATTTGCGGCCACATTTCTCGCTGTGACGTTCCTGGGAATTTTCTGGCCTAAAATGACCTCATCCGGGGCGATCGCCTCGATGGTTGGAGGCTTCTGCACTATCTTCTTCCTTTTTGTCGGTGAAATGATCGTTTGGTATATCAGTTCGTTTACAGGTCTGAATACCGAATGGACACCGACACGTATGGATTTGCTGGGACTACATCCGATCTTTTGGGGACTGGTGATCTCCTTCGGAATGGGAATTGTTGTCAGCCTGTTCAGCCAGCCGCTGCCTGACGACCTTGTCCGGAAGTACTTCAGCAAGGCTGTCGCTGAATAATTTCCAAATGCCATGACAAATGTCTGACTAATCAGCAAGGCTGATAACCCCGACGCAGGATTCCCAGTTAAGCTTGAATTTTGAAGTTTTTATCTGCGCAAATAACCCTATCTTCCATCATATGACACGTTTGTGAGGACAATCGCACACGCTGCTTCCTGATGGTTTCAGAAACAGGAATCCTTAAGGCTAAAAACCCATTGTCATGTCGATATATTTGCGTTACTTTATCTGCTGAAGAACAATCTATCTCTCGTTTGGTATAGGGTCCCTTGGATTAACTCCATTCGCTGGCCCGTATTCTGTTTGGAAAGGAGGGGACATAAGCTCATGATTCGTAAAGTATTACTTTCCTTAGCTTTAGTAGCTACCGTTACAAGTCTTGTAATGGCTGAAGCGGATCTTAAATCAGGTCCTCCAGTTGGTGCCACCCTTGGCGCATATCAAGTAACGAAAATTGCTGGCCCATCAGATGGTGTGCCGCTCGGTCAACAGCTCTGTTACAGGTGAAAGTACGGAGCCCGACCCGTCGTCATGATTTTCGCACGAAAATCTGATGACGCCTTGGCTAGTTTAGTCAAGAAGCTTGATAAAGTCGTTCAAGACAACAGTGACAAGCAGTTTAAAGTGTTTGTAGCTTTTCTTGGTGAAAATCCTGGCGAGCTGAAAACGGCCGTCACTAAATTTTCTGAAAAGACAAACACCAAAGGTATTCCTTACACGATTGCTGTAGAACAGCCTGATGGCCCGGAGACCTATGGGCTTAGCGAAGATGCCGATTATACGGTTCTTGTGTACAAGAACGTTAAGGTTGTCGCTAATCATGCTGTCAAAAAGGGAAAGCTTTCTAAAAAGGTGATCAATGATATCGTCAAAGACACCCAGAAAGTTCTCAACTAATCACAGCGACTGATCGAATCCATGCCTCTGGTTCCACCCTTTGGCAAACGCTCGGTCAATCGTGATAAGAATGCAGAGAAGACCGCTTCGACACCGGGTCGTAGCGGTCTTTTTTTGGTATACGCTTTTTACCACCCTCTCCACGGAAAAGAACACTGCTGTCTTTACCAGATACGTATCACCTTTCCGACAACACTTGAGGCTGCGCAATCCTGTTGATGACTGTCTCGCTGGATAACCATCCGTACTTTGTTCTTCGAAATCATTATTGATTACTCTTTCCCCCTGCTGTCTCCGTACGTTCCTGATAATCTAATATGACTCTGGTCTATCCGATCATCGAACGAAGGTTAACCACACAATTTCATTACACCGAATAAACCTGAACCACCTGCTGTCAGGCTCTATCCGCGAAGAGGTCCTCTGATGTCTCCTCAGCCCATCTACCTGGACTACAACGCAACCACTCCTGTTGATCCCCAAGTTCGAGATGCCATGTTGCCCTTTCTCGACAACCATTACGGGAACCCTTCCAGTACCCACTCCTATGGCCAGAAAGTCAGTCGAGCCATTGACCAGGCAAGAAAACAGACCGCTTCCTTGATCCAGGCCTCTACTCCAGAAATCATCTTTACCAGTGGAGGAAGTGAATCCAACAACCATGCCCTTCAGGGAATACTGCTTCCCGCGCTAAGGGCCTGGCATGCAGGCGAGACTGATGAACCTCCCCATGTGATTACCACTACCATTGAACACCCGGCCATTCATGAACCCTGCGAGTTTCTCCGTCAGATGGGAGTCCGATTAACCGTACTTCCCGTTGATCCTGTCGGGATGGTCGATCCCGAATCGGTTCGCAATGCTATTGTGCGTACACCCAATACTCGACTTGTCAGTGTGATGCATGCCAATAATGAAGTAGGATCGATTGAACCGATCTCTCAAATTGCAGACATCTGCCACGAATACAAAGTTCTCGTACATACGGATGCAGCTCAGACAATCGGAAAAATTCCAGTCCGCGTCAAAGATCTGGATGTCGACCTGCTGACCATTGCTGGACACAAAGTTTATGCCCCAAAGGGAATCGGTGTCCTCTACGTAAAACAAGGGGTTAGTTTATCACCTTTGATTCACGGTGCTGGTCATGAATCAGGTCGACGTGCAGGAACAGAAAACGTGCCCTACATCGTGGCCCTGGGCAAAGCTTGCGAACTGGCAGAGGAGTACCTGACTACACAGCCTCAGAAGGCCCAGCAGCTGCGAGACCGACTTTGGACTCGGTTACAGGAATCACTGGGAGAGGACTTGACTCTGAACGGGGATCCCAAACAGCGTCTGCCAAACACCTTAAATGTTAACTTCGCTGGAATCGCGGGACAGCAATTACTCGAAGAGACTCCGCAAATAGCGGCTTCAACCGGTTCAGCCTGCCATGCAGGAAAGGTCACACTTTCTCCCGTTTTAGAAGCCATGGGAGTCACTTCAGAAAAAGGACGGGGCGCTGTGCGCCTCAGTGTCGGTCGTTTTTCAGATGAAGAACAGATTGACCTTGCAGCCAAAAGATTGCTTGCTACGGCTCGAAATCTGAAAAAAACAAGACTGGGACGATTATGGAATCAATTGACCCAAAACGATTCCTAGATCGTGGATACTAAATAGTGTTAGGATAGCCTTGTGCTTTGATCCAGGGGTCACTTGTACGACAAATCCCTTCCTGGACAGACTCCTCTTTTTAACGTGAAACCATGGGAACAGATATTAAACACGCGGTACTGATTATCGCCCACGGAAGCCGTCGCCATGAAGCCAATGACGAATTGCTCTGGGTTGTGGAACAATTCCGATTAATTGACCCTTCACGGTTCATACAAAACTGCTATTTGGAACTAGCTCATCCCACCATACCGGAAGGGGCTGTAAATTGTGTTACCTCCGGTGCTGACCGCATCTCCCTACTGCCTTATTTTCTTTCTCCGGGTCGCCATGTTCAAAAAGATCTCAGGTTACATCAAAAGAAGCTGAGCCATCAGTACCCCCAGATTCAATGGACTCTCTGTGAACCGCTGGGAAAACACCCATTGATCATTGAGATTCTTAAACAGAGGTTGTCCGGCACAGAAAAGTCATGTCTCGATGCAGAAGCTACTCGGACAAAGTCGATGGCGCCATAACCGTTGCCGTACACACTTCGTTTTTCAAAGATCCAACACGAATCTTCGTATTCTGTTCGTGATTTCCACGACTGACATAGCCCAGAGCCACTATCCCTTTCTCTGGAGAATACGCAACAGAAGTCAAGCGACCGACTTCTTTGTCTTCTCGAAATAAAGGAGCGGACATTTCGGGACAGACCTCACCATCAATAGTTAAAGAAACCAGATGTTTATTAACATGCCCGTAGGCATCTAATCGGGCGACTGTTTCCTGGCCAAGATAGCAACCTTTCGAGAAGCTGATCGTTGATCCATCCCGACCTATCTCTTGTGGAAAATTCGCCTCCGAAATATCCGGACCATACAACGCATAGCCAGCTTCCAAACGCAAGGCTTCAAAAGCGTCTGTTCCAACCGGGTTTACACCGGCTTTCAACAGGGATTCTACCAATAGTCTCCTGTCAGGTGAGCTCAGTAGATAGTCGTCACAGCCTGTAAAATTTACTTTACGTAACCACCCATTTGCCGTACCGATCTGGATCGCCTGATGTTCCAAAAGACTTGGTTCCGACCAGTCTTCAGGCCAGTAGGACAATTCCCGCAACACCGCTTGCGCACGCGGGCCTGACAAAAGCACTTCGTTCCATTCCTGAGTGCGATCATGAAACTGAATGTCATCAATGATGCGAAAATGATCCAGATGCGCAGACAATTTTTCATACTGCGCTGGCACGGTATTAATCACCAGAGAATCTTTCGTTGCAAAAACAAGAACGTGTCCCACAATTCTTGCCTGGATACTGGTAACAAATGCTTCACACCCATATCCCACTTGTAAGGATTGAATATCGTTCGTACACAGATTGTGTAAAAAGCGCACTCGATCGGAACCCGTCATTTCTATTTTGGTCCGGCCTGAAAACTCCACGATACCAACGTCTTCACGTAATCGGCTGTACTCAGCGGTGATATCTCCATAATCGGAAGGTCCGTGATCCGGATTGGCTCCGTGCTCCTGAACGTAATGATCCCATGCTTCAAAACTCGTTATTGTCATTATGAATCTATCCTTTTTTGACAACTGGGCGTACGTGCTGTGCATCATTTAAAATATTAATCGAGTGATCGTGAGACAACAGATGATCCACTTCAGAAAGTGACTGTAATGGAATCATAAACATGTCTTCTACAAGCCGTGGTTCCAGAGAGCTTCTCAAATAAACGCGAGCAGAGGATACGACATCGGCAATACGTTCCGCATAAAAGATCTCTTCCGCAGGCATATCGTCATGAAACAGCGTTTGAACCTGGTGAGGCTCAGAAGCTTCCGAAAACAGTTGAAAACCACTTCTGTCTATTTCTGAAATTTCTGTCAGCATGATGATAGTACCTCCTGTAGATACCAGCCGCTGCGCAGAAGACAAAGCAGATACAAGGGATGCAGCCGTTTGCTCAGAATCATCTCCGGGCAAACCGCAAATGACAACTTCCGATCGCCGGTCGTAGCAACGTCCCCAGATCTGATCCAGATCTGTTTTCCCCTGATCAAATACAGCACGTGTTTCTCCGGCTAAAATATGAGCGCAGTTGCCGTGCCGATTCACAATAGCTGCAATACTGAACTGCACCCCCAGAAGCCAGGCTACTTCGTTGGCCTCATCGGTAACGGAAACAGGCTTTGGGCCAGATCCGACTGCCCGCCGCAAAATATCGCCCTTTGAACTATTTGAAATAGTCTGAACGCGGCATCTTTCCTGAGTCGATTCATTCGACAGTGAAGGGTAAAGCACATGGTGAGGCCCGAAATAGCTATCTGGAAACTCATATCTGAGGCACGAAACTGGCAACACAAAATCGGCGTCCACCAAATATTCATTCAGGTAGACCCGATAACCCTCAGCCGTATTCGCGAGATAGCGAAATTGCTCTTCTACCTTACCATCTGCCGTGACCCATTTCACATCATTACGCCACTGAGACGGCAATTGCCCCCGTGGATCTCTGGCAGAAACGTTGTTATTTCCAACAGGACAAAGCAGGGTCACATCAGAAGGGCGCACACCTGCAATGTCAAATTGATCGAAAACAGGTGGAATAATAGAGTCAGCCTCTGGTAATTTCGGATCCATTGCAACCACCACTCGATCTCCCGGAACGAGGGAACGATATAATTCCGGAAATTCTAAGGGGTGCACGAGACGCTCGGTTAATTCCTGTTTGACAGATATTTTTTTCTCGTCCGATACTTCGCAACTGCCGATCGCAACTCGGTCTGAATCGAGCTCTCGATTAAAAACACCTTCCTCTCCAAAATACACCGAAATACGCATAGAACGTTTCCACCTTGAACCGTTGAATCCCGTACTCACTCAATAAACCGATTACTGCTGTCTGTCAAACTTGCAGGATTGCGGCTTTCCTAATCGGGTTCTGTTAAATTGCTTCCTGGTTTTTCAGAACTCATCACTTCTCCTGTCCTTTATTTCTCACGAATTGGCTGCTTGGGAGGTGCAGCTGACACTCCCGATAATCCACCTGTCACTGGAAATACCTGTCCGGTAATCCAGGAGGCCCGGTCCGAACACAGGAACACTACCGTATTAGCAATATCTTCTGGTTTTCCCCACCTTCCCAGTGGGACTGCAGCCCGAACACGTTCAATCATCTCTTCCTGATCAATGTTGAGAATGTCCGCCCGCTGTGCCATCACTTTTTCATTAAACTCCGTATAAACAGGTCCTGGTGCAACAGCATTAACACGTACTCCATAGGGTGCCAGTTCCAGGGCCATTGTCTGAGAAAGAGAAATCACACCCGCCTTGGCTACATTATAGGCTGCAACCAGCGCTGCGGGTGACACACCATTCAACGAAGACAGGTTCACCACTTTACCAGATTCCCGAAGAGCCATTTGCCGACCGATCGTTTTTAAACAAAGGAAAGTCCCGATAAGATTGACCTGTAAGACTCTTTGAAATTCGTCCAGCGGCAGATTAATGATAGGCACTACGCTTTGCCCAAGCCCGGCATTATTGACCAGAATGTCAATCTTGTGATGATCTTTAATTACCTGATCAACCAGCGACTCAATCGACTCTTCCGATGTAACATCCGTGACATAAGATTCCGCCGATCCTCCTTGATCACAAATACGCTGAACCGTTTGCTGGCCGGTTTTATCATTCAACTCAGCAACTACCACATGGGCATGCTGTCGCGCCATCTCTTCGGCAATTGCCTGACCTAATCCCTGGCCCGCCCCGGTGATAATGGCTATTTGATTATCCAGACACATTCTGAAGTTCCTTTAACTGTAAAAAGGTTGCACAGCCGTCCGAGTCTGTCACTACACAGATCTCAACCCTGAAGTATCCTTCCATGGCACACACCCCTCTGTCAAAAAGGTAATCCCTTTTTCATGCCCACCAAATATCTCCTTTCGGTTCCTTAATTAAACAGGACTGAAGAAATGCTATCGCTTTCTTTAATCCCTCTTCACCTGAAAGAAGACTGTCTTCATGTTCAATGGACACTGTTCCGTCAAAACCAACCATGCGCAAAGTGCTGAACATATCGTTCCACACATCTGCATCATGGCCATAACCGGCTGTACGAAAAATCCAACTTCGATTTTCTTCGTCCGAATAGGGTTTGGTATCCAACACTCCATAGACACTACAGTTTTGTTTATAGATTCTAGTATCCTTGGCATGTACATGACGTATCATGAAACCGATCTTACGAATAGCATCCGCGGGATTAATTCCCTGCCAGAATAGATGGCTGGGATCAAAATTGCAGCAGACAACCTCTCCCAGATGATCACGTAATTGCAACAGACGGTCAGGACAATAAACCCATTCCCCCGGATGCATTTCAAAATTAAGTACCACGTCATGATCCGCTGCATATTTCGTCATTTGACGCCAGAACGGCAATACACGCTCTTCCCATTGCCACTGAATGATCTCCAGATAATAGGGTGGCCAAGGGCAGGTTACCCAGTTGGGTGACTGATCATCTTCCGAACCTGCCGGCATACCCGCGAAACAATTAATCATTCCAATTTCAAGCTTCGCAGATAATGCAATACACGCTTTTAAATCCTCTGCATGAGACTCCGCCAGATGTTTATCGGGATGGAGCGGGTTACCATAACAACTCAAGCTACTAATTGTCAGTTCACGGGAACTAAACGCATCTCTGAACAATTTGAATTGAGATTGGTTATCCAATAATTCCTTAGGATCACAGTGGGCTTTACCCATAAAACCACCGGCACCAATTTCAACATGAGAAAGGCCATAACTGACAACCTTATCCAAAGCGTGTTGCAACGACAGATCGCCGAACAACAAGGCAAAAACACCAAGGTTCATAATTCGTCCTCTCCCTAACATTGCGTATTTTGTTCACCACAAGAGTGATTCAGATCCCGAATTATCTCTTACAAACGATATGCTGAAACATCCGTTATTAAGGATTCACACGAAACTATTGATTCCATATCCTGACGATAAATGTGCCTGCTGAATCAGAGCCTGTAACATCGAAATCCCTTCAATAATGGTCGAGGGTATCAGGCATAACCAGTCCTCTTGCGCAGGATCCACTCCACAGACAGAACACATACAAAAAGTAGCAAAAACGGCCATTTGTCCCAGATCGAGACTTCCCGGCGACTCTGATAACTCAACAAAGGCCGACTACGAAACTCTCGAAAGAATCTTGGCAGTTCCTCAGGAGTCAAAAATTGACCTTTTGTTTCCCTAGAAATCGACTGGAGCAGTGCAAGATTGGCAGGACTATCCCATTCAAGATCTTCCTCAAAAACCAAAAAACGAACCTGAGCCTTGCCTACTTGATTACCGTCACTTTGGACAGAAACCTGGGCAAGATAATCACCTGAACTCAGCACCCCGTCAAATTCTCCACGTGCACCTAGTTCGTCGCGTGCCATGGCTACCTTGTGGGTTTCATCTTTGGAATTGACAATGGTAACTTCGAACTCAGCGTTCTGAAGATGATTGCCTTCTGAATCAGCGGCCGAAGCAAACAACTCGAGCGTTTCGCCACTACGAAGGCGACGTCTATTCAATGCTAAGTGAACATGATCATCCGTTTCATCGTCTTTACGTGATAACCATAAGATAATCTGCCGCCAGAAACGGATGTGTTCCCCGCGGTGATTTCCAGGAAAAATCCAACGATAAGTCGTGTCGCCGGCAAAAGCCATCACTCGCCCAGCAGCAGGTTCCCAGGCCACCAATAAAGGATGCCCTTCAGAGGCCGTGGCGAGAATTTGAACTCCTCCTTTTAAATCCTCTTCCTCAAATCGATTTCCACCATCCAAAGGTGGCATTCCTTCCCACGATCGCTCATCCCTGCCCTGGGTTCCCAGTCGCATGACATAGCGAAGTCCTACTTCGGTTGGAATCACTTTCAGAGGACTATCGAGATGGATTGATACTCCTGTCCGATCACGGGAAAAAGGGTCCATCCGAATCGGCAAGACATCTGCCAGCGGAGTTTCGGCATGTCCGCCCGGCCCAAAACTGTGATTTCCACCAATCATAATAAGACCGGCTCCCCTTTCAACGGCGCGACGAAGCCGATCCCAATGTTCTTTCGAAAGGCGATCGGCATCGAGATCTCCAAGAATAAACACATCGTATTGTCCCGGCTCCCACCAACTATCCTCAACCACATTCCTGTCAGGGCGCCATGGGTTTAACAACACACGCCGATCCAACCGGATATCAGGAGACTCGTCCAGAGCACGTCGAATGGCACGAGGTTCATGAGGACGAATTCCACCTTCCAGATACAGGACTTTAATCCCCCCTTTTTTTACCGTTACAAAGGTACTGAATTGATTATTCTGGGTGATGGTTTCGCCACTTAGAGGATCCACCTTTACGGTCATTTTATACTCCCCAGGTAGATTCGGAACCCAGTTAAGCGGAACATTCACCGAGGACGCATCGTCCTTACCAAGAACGTCGCTGGACGTGTTAACCAGCGTGTTATTCCCCAACACATCATCCACTAATAATTGAACGGTGAATTCTTCGTTTGGAAAACCACTATGAGCAATATCTGCATCCACTATTAAATTATTTTTTTCATACACTGTTCTTGGAGCCTGTATGTCACGAACAGCGACATCATGCACCTTCCCTGTCAACGACGCTTCCCCAAATCCAACGGTATAAACTGGGATTCTGCGTTTTGAAAGTAATGAAGCGGCTGACAGGACGGGCATATCCCTCGGCTGTAAAGCACGTTGCGCTCCATCGCTTAATAGTACAATAGCCACGATTCTCTGCTGTGAATATTGGCGCCAGACATCCTGTAAAGATGACCCGACTGTTGTCTGCTGACCCTGAGGAAGCTTTTCAAGATCCAGATTCTGGTCTAGTTGTTCCGCAAACCCGTGTTGATATATATTGAACTGATCCTGTATTGCCAAAATATCTTCTTTACTCGTTTCCAGCGAGTTAACCAGAGATTCCCATCGGGAGAGACCACCCGGGCCGTCCTCAATCAGCATACTTCGAGATTGATCCGCAAGAATAACCAGTGATTGTGATTGCTCTGATTCTTCGGGATAAATCACACGAGGGCGCAACATCACAAATCCAATCATCGCAACCGCTATTAGGCGGAGAACTACAATCGCTTTTCGACGTCTGCTTCCTGTAGACCAAACACCGAAGTATGACCAGAGGCTCAACACCGCTAACCACACTGTCGCGGCAATGGTTGCGATGAATCGCAAGGATTCAGGAGCCGGCCAGATTGGATCAAATTCAATAGCCATCAGGTTTCATTACTCGCCGCACAAACTATTTCCATCACCTTGCATTCTGCCTAAAGACCTCTCCTGCAACGATCCTTAACAGAAGGAACTTTCTCTCTGACCCGAAGGGCATCGAGGCACGTTGTTTAAATTTCAGCCTCTGGTCAACTCCAGAGAACAAATTACCCTCTGTCAATCCGTTTACTTCCATGATCGCTCCATCAATTGCGGCCATTCTTTGACCCAGAAGCGATAGGCAAATATCAGGGCAACACTCAATACAACAATACCAACCGTCAATTCACTCAGATGGACTAACCACCCACTCGTTTCATTTCCGGAAAACAACAGTGAATAAAAAGCACGTAGTGGACCAATACAAGCCAGCAATCCCAGCCCCAAGCCGAGTAATGTGATCGTACCACTACCAAACAAGTTCCAAGATCGTGTCGATGCACCTTCTCTCTGAGGTATAGAATAAAAACGGCCTGCGACCAATGACTCCATACCCAAGCAAATCAGAAGCAATGTCATTAACAGGGGGGCTAACTCCATGCCCTGACGTCGCGATTGTACCGCGAGCTCGAGATCGCCAACCGCCCTCGCAATTTGGTACTTATCTTCACCAAAGATTGAATTCAATTGTTCAGACAACGACTCCATCGCATCAAAACGTCTCAGGTCACATTCCCGGCGAGCTATATTGAGGCTAAATCCTTTTGCCATTGGTACAGATCTTGTCTTGGAATCTATAACAAAGTTGCCTAACTGAGAAGGGACTTCTATTGCCAGTTCATTTGCAATCGGATCCCTTTTGATTATCCGTTCAACTCCTTCAGGATCACGAACGAATAAAGCCTCTTCCTCCTGATTCTTCGAAAGTCCGATATGAATCATCCCATCATCTGAGTCATAGTTCACGCGTTCCCCGGAATAACCGGCCACATATTGCGTTATCTGATCGGCCAAAACAAGAAACATCCAGTCGGCCGGACCTAATGACGTTAGTTCATTCCATCGTTCCATTCCTGGATGGTCAGACACAGACGATGAGAACAAAAGGACGCGTCCGTTTCCTATCGTCCGTTCCATCAAAGCGGGTGCACGATTTGCAAATTGCATGATGACCGTAGCTGACGGAACCATTTCTGTCTGCAAATATCGATAAAAAGGTAATAACTGCCAGACCTCACTATCACTCCACTCCCGAAATCCGTCCAGAACGGGATGTCCAAAATCTTCAGGGTTCAAATAACTCGCAGGATCGGCGGAATGAACAGCCGTTAATCGCGCAGGCAGCAATCGCTGTGCTACAGAACCGTTATAATTATCCACCCGAATTCGATCTCCGGAGAAAATGGAAACTCCTCCTCCCTGAGATGTGAACTCGTACAATGTTTCCCAGATTGAATCTGTAAGTTCTGGAACATCGACCATCACCACAACATGATGCTGCATCAGTTGTTCTCGATTGAAATTCTGTACTTCAACCGGACTGACCTCATATGACCCTACGGCTTCCAAGGCCGCATTCCAGTAGACCGTATCTCGTTCCCGCCCTACAACCAGAACCTTCAACCGTGGACGAACTTCCAGAGAAATGTATCTGGTGTCATCAACACGAAGTCCATCGCCACCTCCCATGATCTGGATCTTCCCCTGATAGAGCCCTTCCTCCAGTTCCGGTAATGGAAAGGTTAACTGCTGAGAGCGATTCGGAAATATGTCTACGACGCGATGGGCTAATTTGCTCGATGGCTGCCCAGTCACCAGAGGCAGATACAGTTCGACCACTCTCTGTTCGGAATGCTCGTTATCATTTTGAACAGCAGTCGGATCCGTACCTTTGATTTGTAAAGTGGAATCCTCATTGTCAAACCATTGAACAACGGTTTGTAAAGTCACTTGGGCGCCGGGTAACAGAACCTGGCGGGAAGGGGTTACGCTGGTAACCGCAATGTTGCTGGACTGATCTACTCCCACATCCAAAAGATAAATTTCGGGTTCCTGGGATTTCACCTGCGTGGGTTGCCATTCTTGTTGCATTCCCTCCCAGTCTTTCCGTGCCATATCACTGAATACGTATATCACATTTCGCTGAAACTCCACTGACATGTCCGAAAATTTGCTCATTGACTCCTTTAATGCAACGTGCATGGGGGCTGACATGGCCCGAATTTCAAGGTTTTCGATCAACTCCTGAGCAACACCAAAATCAGAAAACCACTCGAAGGGATTTGGTTGAGTAGACTCGTCTGCATAATCTCCAGACTGTGCCGAGGTTTCCTGTATGTTTACTCGGCTTCCTCTAGGCAGTGTCATTAGAAGCTCCACCGCCATTTGCTGTGCGACTTTCAAACGCGTGGTGTTTTCATATCGGTATTGCATGCTTAAACTATTGTCAAAAAGAAACACCGCCGCAATCGGTCCATCTGACTGATCACCAACGATTCCTCCCAATCGGGGTCGGCCCAGACAAAAAGCAAGCAATGCCAACACTAACATGCGTAAAAGCAGCAGAAGCAGATGACGAAATCGAAGTTTCCGCTGAGTTGCTCGATGTCTTAACTGCACCAGTTGAAGTGCGGGAAACACAAAAGAACGAGGCCGTTGGCGAAGAATCAGATGCAGTGCGATTGGAATCATTACAGAAGCCAATCCCGTCAGTGCCAATCCCGTATGTAAAAGAGAAAATTCCATCGATGGAACTCACCTTGAACCGCGATGCCCTAAAAACAGGCACAGAGCACATTACTCGGTGCTGTC
>CAXEIY010000217.1:0-7356 GCA_963996245.1 uncultured Planctomycetia bacterium
AACTTTTTCAACCACACTGGCAATGTAATTCACATCCGACACGGTGTGCAAACCGCTCTGAAGGGATACCAACACCGCCTCAGCAAATACCTCTGCAGCACGTTCCAGCAAAACAATCTCACTAATGATCAAATTCGGTTCTTCACGACTACGGTCGACCTGAGCTCGAACCATACACACGGTATCTTCCGACAGGTATTCGCTGTTCCGCACAAAGTCATCTGGCCAGATAATTCCTCGAAGTACCCCGCTGTCATCTTCGAAGTCAAACATTGCAAATCGTGTATTTCCCGTTCGGCTTCTCCGTGTGTTTGAATATTTGATACTTCCGACCATCCCTCCGGCAATCACCTGCGTGCCAGCAGGCAATTCAGACAATTCCTTAATACTGTGTGTCCGGAACGATTGTAGGGTTTCCTGATGTCGCGCCAAAGGGTGGCTCGTGCTGTAAAAACCCAACAGTTCCTTTTCAAAACGCAATTTTTCATTTTCTGGCCAGTCAGGGACATCCGGTAAAGGAATGATTTCTTTCTCTTCAGATTCTGAATCCAGTTCAGCCAAAAAATTACGTTGACCACGCCGACGATCACTCTGAACTTGCCCACCTGCCTGTAAAGCCTTCTGCAAAATCCAACTTTTTTGTGCGCGTGTACCAGGTACCGAATCAAAACCACCACTTTTAATCAGATTTTCTATTACCGTAGCTGTCACCAACTTTTGATCAACGCGTTCACAGAAATCATACAAATCAGAAAACGGTCCCTGTTTTGTCCGAGCCGAAAGAATTTCCTGTGCTACCGGAGCACCGATTCCTTTGATAGCGGTTAGCGCAAAGGCAATTCGATTTCCTTCAATCACCGCAAATTCTTCTTCTCCTTGATTAACATCCGGAGACAATACTTCGACACCTACTCGTCGACAATCTTCCAGATGTTCTACCAAACGGTCTTTTTGATTGAATTGCCGGCTCGAAATATCACTGGACAGCAGAGCGGCCATAAATTCGACAGGATAATGCGCCTTAAGATAAGCGGTCTGATAGGCAATCAGTGCATAGGCCGTAGAATGACTTTTATTGAAACCATATCCACCAAAATGCGTAATCAGTTCAAAAATTTCTGTCGCTTGTTTGGCACCCAGACCACGATCCTGCGATCCCTGAACAAACTGTTCCTTAAAAGAATCAATCAACTCCTGTTTTTTCTTGCTGATAGCTTTGATACAGGAATAGGCTTCTGTCAGCTCGATACCACCTAGTCGGTTCAAAAGCCGCATCACCTGCTCTTGATAGACCATGACTCCATAGGTCTCGGAAAGTACTGTTTCCAAAACCTCATGGATATAGGTCGGCGTTTCACGTCCATGCTTTCGATTCACATAGGATTCCACCATCCCACCACGCAAGGGTCCCGGTCGGTACAACGCATTGACCGCTATGATATCTCGAAAGGAATCCGGTTTTAATTTTTGCAGCAGATCACGAATTCCACCACTCTCAAGCTGAAACACCCCCTTCGTTTCACCTCGCTGTAGCAAGGCAAACGTTTCGGCATCCTCCTTGGGTAGTTGATAGAGATCGGGACATGCATCTTTGCCTCGAACGCGTTCAATGATCTCCAGAGAACGATCCAGGATCGTCAGGTTGCGCAGTCCCAGAAAATCCATTTTCAGCAGCCCGGCATTCTCAACATCCCCCATCCCCCACTGGGTAATAACGGAAGTCCGAGCCTTTTGACTTCCCTGGCCTCCCTTGGGAACCACTACCTGTAACGGCACATAATCCGTCAATGGACCATCCGCTATAACCACCGCAGCCGCATGCGTACTGGACTGTCGAGCCAGTCCTTCGAGTCGCTGCCCTACATCAAAAAGCTCCTTTACCTGTGGATCACTTTCATATTCCTGCCGCAACTCCGCAGTTGATTTCAGTGCCTCCGCCAGAGGTACCGCGGGTGGACCGGGTGGTATCATTTTCGCAATTTGATCAACGCGGGTAAGTGGAATTTGCAGTACGCGACCTACATCACGTACCACCGCTCGAGCTGCCATGGTTCCGAACGTACCAATTTGAGCAACACTCTTTTCCCCATATTTTTCACGAACATACTGAATCGCCTCATCCCTGCGTTCCTGACAGAAATCAATGTCGATATCGGGTGCCTCTTTTCGATTCGGGTCAAGAAATCGCTCGAACAAAAGATCGTATTCAAGCGGATCCACGTGACTAAGGAAAAGCACGTAGCTGACAATCGACCCACATCCACTACCACGAGCACCAAAAGAGATATTTTTTTCCCGTGCAAACCGACAGAAATCCCAGACGATGAGAAAATAACCCGCAAATCCCATCTTGAAAATAATGTTCAGTTCGTGGTCCAGACGATCGTTAGCTTCCTGAGACGGTGTTTTTCCGTAACGTTCACGTAGCCCCTGTTCGCAAACACGACGCAGATAAGTTTCACTTTTCATACGCCGTGGACACTGGAAAACAGGAAAATGCCTTTTACCCAGCTCCAGTTCAATCGAACAGGAATCAGCGATTTCCTGAGTCTGCTTCAACGCCTCCAGATGTCCGGGAAATCGGGATGCCATTTCTTCCGGACTGCAGAGATGGAACTGATCACCATCCATTTTCATACGATTGGTATCGCTGACATAGCGACCGGTATTGATACACAACAGGACATCGTGTGCTACCGAATCTTCCCGGTTTAGATAATGAGCGTCAGCGGTGGCAGCCAGTGGAATGCTCAGGTCGTGTGCAACATCGAAGGCAACTTCGCAATGACGCTGTTGAATGGCAAGTCCATTGTTCTGAACTTCAATATAAAAATTGTCTTCACCGAATAGCTGCGCGAGCTCACGTGCGACATCATAGGCCTCGTCAACTCGGTCGCGCAGAATCAGTGAAGCAAACTCGCTGGAAGCACAGCCACTGAGGCAAATCAATCCTTCGTGGTGTTCTGCCAGGAGCTCTTTATCAATGCGGGGACGATAATAAAACCCTTCCAGGAAGGCCAGTGTCGACATCTTCAGAAGATTGCGAAACCCGGTGGCATTGCGAGCCAGCAGCGTGAGATGAAAAGCCGATTCCTTCAGCCCCCTACCCCCTCGCTCTGTGCGAGCTCCAGGGGCAACATAAGCTTCATAACCAACTACCGGGTTAATTCCTGCTGCTTTGGCGGTCCTATAAAACTCAAGTGCCCCGTACAGATTGCCGTGATCGGTCAGAGCCAGCGCATTCATGCCTAGTTCTTTGGTACGATCCACCAGACCTGAAATACGGCTTGCGCCATCCAGCAGACTGTAGTGACTGTGACAGTGAAGATGCACAAATGACGGGGCGCTCATGTCGTCGCTTCCTCGTATACAGTGTCGGTCCTTCGGATGGAATCGAAGGCATTGTACACTTGCAGGAAACGATTCACCAGTCCCGGAAAATCCAACCGAGGGAATAATTTCTTCCAAGAAACCACATGGACGCCTCGGTGGCAGGAATGGTAGCCGGGGTTCTCTGGTCAACAACAAATATTGCAAAGCATGTCTGAAACCGTATCTTTAATGTTGTTATTGAATAACAACATATTCACAATTACGTCACACAACAACTATCCAGCTTTGTTCTTCTTCCCGAGCCATTGGTGATGTTAGCGCTGATTCGACCTCATTTACGTTTTTCCAGCGTCTGCAGAATCAGCCATACACATCTGACATCCCGTAATCTGAACGGTCTACTGCTAGATGTAGACTGTACTTTGAAAGATTATTACAGTTCTACTTTTCCTGATACTGCAACAACCTGGATTCACAAAATGCAGGAAGCAGGTATCAAGCTCTGCCTTTTTTCAAACGGGAAAGCACAACGGATAGAGCCTCTGGCAAAGAAGATCGGCTTGCCATTCATTGCACCAGCCATGAAACCACTTCCCTTTGCCTGCAAATCAGCAGCGGAAATTCTGGATCTTCCTGTGAATCAACTGGCGATGGTAGGTGATCAATTGTTTGCTGATATTCTGTTTGGAAGGCTGGCGGGTTTATTTACCATTCTGGTCGAACCGACTACTTCAAAAGAACCCTTTTTTACCAGCGTGAAACGACCTTTGGAGCGTTGGTTACTCAGAACTTTCATAGACAACTTGGTCGAACAAAGGCTGTGTCCAGAAGCTCATATCGATCGACATTGAATCCTGATTGTCAAAAACAGCAACGCAAAATCAAAACTGCATTGACGGCCCGCTCCGTACCTCGTTTAATTCAGCCAACCTGGATACACCCAGCTGATCAGATCTCAACGAGGAGCCCTTATGGCCAAACAGTGGAATTTCAAACAGGAATTAATCTCGAACTTCGGAAAACCCATCGCGGAAAATCCCACGCAATACATGATTGAGCGTGCCTTTCAGCACCACGGCCTGGACTGGAGATACATTAACTTCGAGATCGACGCAGAGGGTCTCAGCGATGCGGTTCGCGGCATGCGAGTAATGGGCTTTAGGGGTGGCAACTGTACTATTCCCAACAAAGTAGCCGTGATCCCGTATCTGGATCGACTGGGAGAATCCGCCGCGCTGATGGGAGCGGTAAACTGCATTGTGCGTCACGGGGATGAACTCGTTGGTGAGAATACCGACGGAAAGGGATTCGTACAGTCTCTGAATGAGGCGAACATCGATCCACACAGCAAACGGGTGGTACTCCTGGGTGCTGGAGGTGCGGCAAGAGCCATTGCCGTTGAAATGGCGCTTGCAGGAACCGCGTCATTCACCATCGTCAACCGTACCCCACAGCGCGGAAACGATCTCGTTACTCTGATAGAAGAAAAAACTCCTGCCCATGCAGAACTCGTTACCTGGGACGGAGATTTTCAAGTCCCTCCTGATACCGATATCGTCGTAAACGCGACCTCAATCGGACTTTTTCCCGACGTCGAGGCGCGTGTCCCTCTGGACCTCGATTCCATCACCAGCGACACGATCATTGCTGACGTGATTCCCAACCCACCACGTACAAGGCTTGTACGCGAAGCCGAACAAAAGGGGTGTACGGTCCTTGACGGTCTGGGCATGCTGGTTAACCAGGGCGTTATTGGTTTTCGAAACTGGACGGGAGTCGATCCCGATCCTTCGGTCATGCGCCAGGCACTCGAAGAGGTTTTTGGTGAATAGTCACGACCCGATTGGCATTTGTATCCGTTGGAGCCGCGGGTCTTCACGATTTGTCGTCAAGCTGGTAGGATGGGGTCAACAACCTCACCAGTAACAAACGTTGCCTTTTTTATGGCCCTGTGGCGGAGTAGCTCAGTTGGTTAGAGCAGCGGAATCATAATCCGCGTGTCGGGGGTTCGAGTCCCTCCTCCGCTACTTGCTAGAAACGAAAAGGACCGGCCCCGTTGCATGCGAGAAGACTCCATCCGGGGTTTAAGCGCCAGATTGTCCGGAAATGCTAGGGCCATCCGAATTCCAGCTCACCCTCTGTTTCACATTTGTTCTTGATTATGAATATGCCCCACAGACTCGCCCTGATCGCCATCAGCTGCTGTTGGCTAAGCCCGGCCCAGGGTGAGGGTCCCGATTGGCCAGTTTATCTCGGGGGAAAGGAGAGCCATCTTTATTCGCCCCTCGAACAGATCAATCGCGAGAACATTTCCAAACTCAAGGTTGCATGGACCTATGAGACGGGAGATTCGGCCGAATATCAGGCGAACAACCTCATAATACAAGGCGTGCTCTACACTCCAACCCAGACTCGCAAGGTGATCGCTCTCAACGCGGCAACCGGCGCGGAACTCTGGAAATGGGATCCCGCGAACGAACACACGGGACCCGGTCGCGCGCGGCAGCGAGGGCTGGTTTATTGGACGAACAAAACCGGTGGGGAGCAGCGATTGTTCACCGCGGTCAAGGGCTTCCTTTTCGCGGTGGATCCGAACACGGGAGAAACCATCCGTAGTTTTGGGAAGAATGGCTCGATCAATCTTGGCTCGGGCCTGAACACGCCCGGCGTCACCTACCAGGACACCTTGATCGTCGGCGGCGTCGGCGGAAAGGGCGCCGTTCGGGCTTTCGATGTCAGGACCGGCGAGCAGCGATGGATATTCCACCTGATCCCCCGGCCTGGTCAGGTGGGCTACGACACCTGGCCCGCGGACGCCTGGAAAACTGCGACCGGCCTGATGCCCTGGTGCGGCCAGTCGCTGGATGAACGTCGCGGCATCGTTTACGTGGCGACCAAGACGGCTGAGCCGGATTTCTATGGCGGTAAACGACGTGGGAAGAACCTGTTCGCGAACAGCCTCCTCGCACTGAACGCCGCCACTGGAGAACGGATCTGGCATTTTCAGATCGTGCATCACGACCTGCTGGACAAAGACTTGCCCTGTCCGCCGGTTCTCCTGACGGTGAACCACGGCGGCAGGCAGATCGATGCGGTCGCGCAGGGGAGTAAACACGGGCTGCTCTTCGTGTTCGACCGCGTCACGGGTGAACCGCTCTGGCCGATCGAGGAGCGACCGGTTCCGCAATCGGATTTGGTCGGCGAGCAGGCCTGGCCGACCCAGCCGTTCCCCACCAGGCCACCGCCGCTGATGCGACAGCACTACACCGTAAACGATGCCTCGAACATTTCGCCGGAGGCCCATCAATTGACTCTGGATAGGATTCGGGTTTCACCAAACTTTGGGCCTTTCCCGGCGCCGAGTCTGAATGAGACGGTGATGTTTCCCGGATTCGACGGCGGGATGGAGTGGGGCGGCGGAGCGGCTGATCCTGAGGGGATTTACTACGTCAACATCACCGAGATACCCTGGCTGCTGCAAATGGTCGAGACCCGCCATGCGGATGGCTCCAGTCTGTTACCAGGCGAGCGCGATTACAAGGTCTTGTGCGGCGCCTGCCACGGCCTGGATCGAAAAGGCAATCTCCCCTTGAAGTTCCCGTCGCTGCTGGACATTGGCAAACGACAGAAGCGCGACGAGATCGAGAAGATCACGCGGCAAGGCGCAGGGCGGATGCCCGGCTACGCCACCTTGCCAGAGGCAAAGTTCAACGCCATTATCGACTACGTGCTCAGCGCGCCACGGAAGAGACGGGGAATACCCGAGCCACCAGCTGCTGACGCTGACGACGATGGACCGGTTTACGCCTTTGGAGGTTTCCAACGATGGCACGACGACGAGGGATATCCCGCGATCAAGCCACCGTGGGGTACTCTGAATGCGGTTGATCTCAACACAGGCAAGATCAAATGGAAGGTTCCGTTAGGCGAATATCCCGAACTGACAGCCCGTGGAATTCCACCGACTGGCACGGAAAACTACGGTGGACCGCTGGTGACAGCCGGAGGCCTGATTTTCATCGG
>CAXEIY010000218.1:0-16099 GCA_963996245.1 uncultured Planctomycetia bacterium
CCGTCACCACCACCACCGCCTTGTCCGTCACCGCCACCATCGTGATCATGGGTAGTACCATCTGCATGACTATGAGCATCGCCCTCATCATGATCATGGGTAAGACCATCTGAATGATCACCAGTATCACCCGTGCTCTCCGTAACAGGGGCCGATTCCTGCTGATTGCCACAACCGACTGCCACAAAAACAAACAGAACTATTAAGGTAAAACGAATCATCACTGTCTCCTAGAGGCCGGGCGTGACAGAAAAACGATGGTCACTCGATCTGAACTACCCGTATTGGTGCAATTGAGCTGACGGTGTGCATTATAGGTCAGATGATTCCTGTGTCCACACGGACAAAGGTTCTTCCATGGCTTTCTGTACTTACCAGCCAAAGAGCCTGTACCTGACCTTTCATGTTCAAAAAGTAATCCGTGATTACCCACCGGCCATACCAACGCTGACATGGCACAGGGATCCTTAATCCTTCTACTGTTCCAAATGGAGCCCTTTCCCTGATCGTCTATCTTCCGGTTTCTAATTCGTTGGTTAAAAAGTTCCCTCATCTAAATCAACAACTCCATCCCCATTGGAATCCATACGATCAAATAGCGTACCGGCACGCTGCGGAATTTCACTTTTACTCACCTTGCCATCCCCATTGGAGTCATATTGCATCAGGTCCTGTCCCGAGTCTTCTTCTAGCTTAGTTTCCCCATTGCTCATTTGACTATCGGAGGCAACTCCGGAAACATCCACATCCCTTTCCTCATGATCATGAGAGTGGCCGTGTGAGTGACCGTGAGAATGGTCATTCGCTTGATCCTGCGAATGACCGTGATTCCCGGACAAATCCGACTCCTCTTGTCGGTTACCACACCCGCCAATAACAAAAAGAAATAAGATTACCAAGGACAGACGCATCATTACCGTCTCCTCAAGGATTACACGCGGTCAAAAGCAAATGGACTACTCCACAGAGATAACACACAAGCGTAAGCGAAGTAAAGATGTCCATGATCGCCGACCTGTTGGTGGTTTTCATCAAGCACGGCATTCCCAAAGGATGACTGGCACTCGCATGGCAGTCTGGTCTCTACGTCATGATGTCTCCCGCCAAACATTCCTGTTTGATCGCCGGAGTCTCAACTGGCTAGCTCTTCGTTTATGCATTCGAAATTCCTTCCCCACCAGGTATGTGATGTCCCCGCGAAGACTTCAATTTCTGGATGGAGCCAATGGGACTTCCGAACGATTGAGAATATCATTAAACATAATTCGGGGAGCATCACCGATAAGTTCGGTATATTGATCTGGACCGTCAAAAACACGCACTTGGTAGCATTCAAAACAGATCACATAATCCACTTGGTGATCTGGATATATCAAGCGCATTCCATGTCTCGGATTGAAACAGTCCGCTGGAGGTCCCTGATATGACTCGATCCCTCCCAAAAGTGCTGCAATCAATCGCTGTCGATCCTCCGCTGAGTCAATGACTGTCGATCCCAACACGGGATAACTGTGAAACTGGTCGAGTTCCGAATAAGATTCCGGCACCCTGACATATCGGTTTCCGTCAATCGAAATCAGCTCAAACCGACTCACTTGTGTCAGGTCGGGCACCTTCCTGGGCTCCCGACTACACCCCGGCAGGATCACTGTCATAAACACAACACCGAGACACTTGGTCCACGGAAAGGCATTTAAATGCTTCTCACTCCTTAAAATATTCATGACGCCAACTCTCAGGACCATCGTTTCCGAATGATTGTGATGTGCAGAAGCTTATCCTAATCCCGTTACCTAAACATTATGTTTCCATTGATGAACTGATCTTACCGATATTTGATATAGAATCCTGCGTTCCTTATTTTTCTACTCGAGAAAACAACACCGACATACCTCCCTATCAAACGCGCACAGTTAATGGTTTCATGGTATGATTTCATCAGCATCCCTATCGGATCAATGCCTAACACGGAGGAATGTCATGAACGAATTGAACCGCAGAACTTTCACGCGTCATTCATTGGGATCGCTCCTCACTTTTTCGATGATTGAAACACTTTGTAGCCACGATCTCTTCGCAGAAAAAGTCAAGCCGATAACTGCCAAATGGTTGACACGTATCAACCAACTGGCATTGGAAGTCAAAGATCAGCAACTTCTTCAAACCAAGTGGCAGGAACAAGTGGAATCGCTCCTGGGAAAGGTTGATTTACGGGATCTTTTACAGTTAATCGACTTTGACCGTTTAACCAAAAATCTCCAGTATGTTGACAATGGTGCCCGAAGTATTCGATTCAAATTCCCTGACAACTCGTCGCTCCCCTCCAAGGTGGCCTTTGGAAAGCAAATTTTTGCACTGAAAAAAAATCGTTCTGTGGTACCTCACGGCCACAACAATATGACTACGGCGTTTCTGGTTCTCAAGGGTACTTTCCACGGCCGCCACTACGACAGAATTGAGGACCTGGAAGATCATTTCATCATCAGACCGACTATCGATCGTCCCTTCAATCCAGGTGAGCATTCCAGTATTTCAGACGTCAAAGACAATATCCACTGGTTCAAGTGCACCAGCAATAAAGGCTTTCTTTTCAATATTCACGTAAACGACGTAACTTCAGATAGCAATACTCTTTCTCGACGTGTTTACCTAGACCCGAATGGGGAAAAATTGAGTGATGGATTAGTTCGTGCTCCCCGTATCCGATACAAACAGGCGCACCAGCTTTATGGATGATAATAAAAGTCCCGACCCAGTAGCTTCATGTAACTGAAAAAACACCATCGACATAACTGCCACCGGGACACTCTCCGGGATTTTTACAACCACACGCTCATCGATCGGAACACCGGCCACGCTTCCTACTACCCCGCCCATAACCGTAAAGATCTCGAGATATAGACAGAATGTTGCTGATTGCGGTCACTCTGAATGTCCATGCTGCTTAATCACTCCGCACCTACATACAGCACAGGAGCAATCTCTATCAATAAACACATGGACCCCGACAGTGTGCTAAACCGTGTTTTTGGACACGTCGGCTTTCGCGGAAATCAACTTCAAGCCATCGAACGTATCCTTTCACAACAACATGCCATGGTCATCATGCCAACTGGTATGGGAAAATCACTTTGCTATCAGATTCCCGCTATCATTCTTGCATCACAAAATGCTTCACGAGATCAGGCACGGGGACTTACTCTGGTCATCTCCCCCCTTATTGCACTAATGAAAGACCAAGTAGATACCCTTCAGGATCGCGGCATATCCGCAGCCTTTATCAACTCTTCACTAACACGAAAGCAGCGTGAAAAACGTTATTCGGCAGTAGCACGCGGACATTATCAAATATTGTATGTGACTCCGGAACGCTTTCGAAAATCCGAATTTATCGAGATCATTCAGAAACGGACCATTCACCTGCTTGCCGTCGACGAAGCCCACTGTATCAGCGAATGGGGACATGACTTTCGTCCAGACTACACGCGCATGAAGGAATTTCGCAAGCTGATTGGAAATCCAGTAACCCTTGCATTAACAGCTACCGCAACCCCGGAAGTCCAACAAGATATTGTTCAGCAACTCGGAATGCAGGAAAAAGAAATCACCCTTTTCCATGAAGGCATTGATCGCCCTAATCTTAACCTGAAAGTGATCGAAGTTTGGGGTGAAGAAGAAAAACTCACACACATGCTTCGAATTCGAAAAGAGCATCCTGGAAGTGCCATCATCTACTTCACATTGATTAAGACACTTCATCAATTCAGCGACTACCTCCAAAGCCATGACATTGAGCACCTTCGCTATCACGGAGACCTGGACCGGATCGAACGAAGACGAGTTCAAGACCAGTTCATGAAAGAACCCAACCACCTGGTCCTAGCAACCAATGCCTTCGGTATGGGAATTGACAAAGAAGATATCCGATTTGTTATCCATGCCGACATCCCTGGATCCATGGAATCCTACTACCAAGAAATTGGACGGTCCGGTCGAGACGGCAAACCGTCAGACTGTATTCTTCTCTACGACGAACGTGACCTTGCAACACAAATGGAATTCCTGAAATGGAGCAATCCGGATGCGGAATATTACGTACGGCTTTATGATCTTTTGAAACACGACGAAGAAAGGGTTTCCGCGTATGGTCTGGAATGGGTAAGGGAGCAACTCCATTTCAAAGACCCATTCGACCATCGCCTGGAAACTGCGTTATCCATACTTGACCGTTTTGACGTCATCAAGGGAACACAGGACCCTTTCCACATCCGTGTTATTGGCGACTTGCCTGAGGTACTCGGCAACCCTTCGTATCTTGAAACCAAGCATCAAAGAGATCTCCATAAACTTTACGCACTCGTACAATATGCCAAACACTCGGACAATCGAAAAAAGTTTATTCATGATTACTTTGGTTTACCGTATGGAACCAGTAAAACCTACCCGTTTCCAGAAGACAAACCAGTGGAACCATCTTGCTAAAATAGATCAGAAACAGGATGTCCCCGGTATATAAAGTAAGGACGTCCTGCAGCATCCTGAAACTGGGCATCCGATCGAATTCCAAATGCATGAAAAATCGTCGCAGCCAGATCCGATGGAGTGTAGGCTACGTCATCCGGCAATCCGGCTTCTGAATCGGTCCGACCGATAATTTGACCTGGCCGTGTGCCCCCTCCAGCTATCAGACAGGGAAACACATCTCCCCAGTGATGCCGACCTGGTGAGAAAGGCTCGCCAGAACGGTTTTTGCCGTTAGGGCTGATAGGCGATATGCGTGGCGTCCTCCCCATCTCACCACACATGACAATCAACGTTTCCTCAAGCAGACCGCGTTGTTGTAGATCGTCCAGAAAGCCACTCAAACAATGGTCCAAAGAAGGCAACAACTTGCCTTTTAAATCACGGAATGCGTTCTGGTGAGTATCCCAACCTCGAAGGTTGATCTGTACCATACGAACTCCCGCTTCAATTAATCGACGCGCCACAAGAAACCCCTGTCCCCATTCTTCACGTCCGTAAAGATCACGCGTACGACCTGACTCTTGTGACAGATCAAATGGATTTTTACTTCCAGGCAACGAAGACACAATCAAACGTAAGGCTTGATTGTGGTACGCGTCATAGGAAACAAGTTTTTCGTTGGCATGCAATTGATCATCAATTCTGTGACGCAATTGATCCAGATGCCTCAACAAAGACTGTCTTCGTTGTATGTGTGGAACCGACAAAACAGGACCTTTCCCAACATCCGGAAGATGAAAATCTGGATTACGGCAACTCGTATTATCCCACCAGGCACCGGGTTCTGGCCCCGGCGCTCGTGCAGGATCATTGGGATCATCGTGACTGAAACAATTCGGACAACTCCCGGCTGCATCGGGAGCATTACAGACTGGAGCCAGATCCACACCCCACGGCGCAAACGACGCGCCGAGTACTCCCGGTCCTCTACCTGGATAGCTCATGTGTTTCATTCTGGGAATCTCCACCGCTGCTGGTAAAGCACGAGACTCACCACAATAGGTAATCATCGAAGCAATTGATGGCCATTGAAAACGGCCGGAACGTGGCCGTAGGATACTCTGATTGGTGTCACCCTCAGGCAACCGTGTGGATCCGGTATGAAGCAGATAATGGCAACTGCTATGTTCGTTACGAAAAGCGCGTCCAGCAACGTGATGCATCGTTCTAAGAACTGAAAATTGTTTCGCTCGAGAAGCCAGTTTGGGAAGATGCTCACAAAAGATCACTCCCGGAATATCCGTTTGCGTCACTCCATACTCACCTCGGACATTCTCCGTGGCTTCCGGTTTTGGGTCGAAAGTCTCATGCTGAGACGGACCACCAGACTGAAAAATAAAGACTATTGAACGGGCCTTCCCTTTCGGATGGGATCCTGTTGCTTCAGCCTGAAGACGCTGAATATCTGAAATTCCCATTCCCAGAAGTCCGATACCACCAATCTTCCATAATTCCCGGCGACCAAGAGGGGTATGGTCTGATGGAACACAGCCCAGCGGTTTCATGGATAGGGTCCTCGTACTTGACCTAAATAGCATACTACCAAGGTCGAAAAAGGGTAACGTCAGGTCTGTTTCCGCTCACTTTTGCGTTTCCGAATTCCTGTCCTTATTTTCCTTGAGCGAAAGCAGAAAAGCTATCAAATCTACAAATTCCTGATCTGTCCATTTTTTTTCCATCCCTTCAGGCATAAGGCTCTGAGACTGCGGAATGATCGACTCAATTTCCGATCGTTGCACAACACGTATCTCCCCCTTCTGATCCCCGAACGAAATGGCCGAGTCGGTTTCGGAAACCGGTACACCTACATACACTTTACCATCGGACAATGTTACGAGAACACTTCCGTAACTGGGAGCAATGGTACGACTCGGATTTAGAATGGACTCAATCAGATGGATGCGAGAAAAACGGCTTCCTACTCCCGTTAAATCCGGACCGATTTCACCTCCTTTTCCAGAAAGTCGATGACACCTGATACACAGTGATTTGTCCGTGTCGGAGAAAAGAGACCGGCCTCGGACAACATCCCCCGATCCGGTTAAAGCTTCCTGTGTAAGACGCTCCCGATCCACAGCCGGACTAAGTTGCCGAAACGCCATGTGCCACTGATTATCAAGCTGTGCCGGAAGCTCAAGCACTAAACGATTCACTCCGCTGGAAAAATACGCAAAAAAGCGAACCGATTGTAACGAATCATCTCTATCAGAAACTCCGGGATGGACCTGTTTTTTGTTCACCCACACACGTGTCGAAGATGGAATCAGCGCCATTATTTCAACAATCGATTCCTTTGTTATCAAGACATCTGTTGTCCATATGCGCCGGCTTGATTTCCGAACATTCCTGTCACCAGAAAAGGCAGGAGGCACCTCTTGTTTATCAGCTACAACCGTTTTCCAGTCACTCGGTTCTACAAACACTTCTTTGTGATCGTGACGGAACAACCTGTCTATGCGAAATAGAGACTCCTTTTTTTCCGATATCTCATGGGTTGCCCAACACAGCAGAGTTCCACTTTCCCCCTGAAGAGAAGACAAGGCGCGACTCACAATCCTTACAGAACTCCAATCGCCGTCCTTAATACAACTTTCTCTCCACAGAACCAGAGCCCGTGTTACTGCCACCAGTGTCTCTTTGGAACGATCCTGTCCAACTCGTTCCAGCACGACCTGCAGGTAACGGAGGTCCCCAAATTCAGCCAGATAGGCCAGACTGACCAGACGCGTTTCTCGGTCCCGCAATCCATCCAGCGCTACGGGAATCGCTCGGTTGTCGCCAAGTATTAAAAGTGACCGAAGAGTATGATGTCGTAAAATCAGATCGGATTCTTCCAACATCGCAAGCAGTTTGTCACGTGCTGTAAAAACCCGGAGATCTCCCAATGCCGCTGCGGCTGCCCGTCTCACCCTCAAATCGGCATCTGAAAGCATCTTGTGAACCTGCTCTGCGGACTCTTTAACACCACGCTTGGCCAATACGTCAATTGCGGTCAATCGAATCTCTGCGACGGGATGGTCCAGTTGATCAAGTAGAAACATACGGCTTGCCTGACCCTCATGCTCCCCAAGAAGACGTAACAATGGTGTCAACACCTGAGGTTCTTCAATGAGGCCTGCGAGTTCCAGAAGCATCGTTTCTGTCACACCCAGCGGCGGCATCCTGAGAATACCCAACGCATCGATACGATTGCTGGTTGCAAATCGATCTTCAACCGTAATCATAGCCAGTAATGGAAAGTCTTTCTGATCCGCGCGAGAACGCAAAACCTCAAGAATACCTGTAATGCGACGTTCCGCATGGTCATCCCGAAGCCATTCATACAAGGTCTCTCTGTGCGCGGGAATATTTTCCCGCTGCATACGAATAAGAGTATCATGTCGGATTTCCAGACTGGCATGTCTCAGCATCTGGTCCATCACTTGTTCAATCGACTCGGTTCCCTCCCATACAACCTTTCCTGGCGATCGTGGTGCCGGACGGTAACCCCAGTACTTCCAGGCTCCCGGTTTCCTGTAAACACGTGACAGCACTTCGACATATTGTTGTTGGCGTGAAATACTTGTTTCTTTTTCCAATCGGGTGATCGTACCATCGACCACTTTGGGCAGGAATTGATCTGTAACCGCACGCAGTGCCAGCTTGCGAAGCCCACTTGATGTAGGTTGATCCAGTAATGTCATTACCGATGGCCAATGATCCATACGTCTCATCGTTTGCATCGTCGCATGATCCAAAACGCGATCTGTAACTGGAAGATGCGAACGTAACCAGGACACGGTCTCCGGCCAGTGAAGCCTTCCCAATGCCTGCACCACTTCCAGAATCACAACCGCATCAGCCCCAACACCAATTCTTGCGATACGCTCCGCAATCCGTTCATCACACCGTTTACTGTCCAGCCGATCGTCCACAAAAACAGGGTCATGCCAATCGGCAAGAGCGCGAACAGCCTGGGCTTGCACCGACGGATCCTGGTCTTTTTCAGCAAACTCCCAGAGAATGTTTGCACTATACGGATCTCCTCGCTCAGCCAACAGCCACACCACATGACTCTTTGCGCGTCTTTCCAGTTTTTCTTTCAACATGAAATGCCAGAGTGCTTCAGTGGATATCGATTTACCCAGGTGCTGGAGACGTGTCTGTGCATGGTGTCGTTTGAGATAACTCTCTTCATTTAAATCGGAAACTAAAGACGACAGAGAATCCGTAGTCCTTTCGGCGGTGCTGCCTGTGTCTCCGTGAAATATACGATAAATTCGACCACGTCCGCGCCGTGGTCGTTGTCCATCTGCCCAGTCAGAAATCAACAGAGAACCGTCCCAGTCAACCACAATGTCAGTCGGTTTAAAGCCATAGGGATCGGTCTCTGATGCGACTGCAAATTCAAACTCCTGCATGGGTTGAAAACCGCTACCCTTAGATTCACGAGGATAGCGGACCACGGATCGACCCCATTCACAAAAGAAAAGGTTCCCCTGATAGTCAGGAGGGAAGGCTGTTTCCAGATAACTAGTCCCCCCAGCTGACGACCCGAGTCCAAGGTCAGCTAGAGGCTGCATAGTTACTTCTGGACGTTCAAGATAGTCATAGGGATAACCATGATCACTGCCAAAAATACTATGGTAGACACGAATTTTGTAGTCCCCACCGTCATTTTCATTATCCCGTACGAACACGTTGATGTTTTCATCGAGAACCACGTCATAAATATTACGAAGTCCCCTGGAAAATATGTGTAAATCACGACCATCCGCACGGCAGCGAAGGATGCCACCACCTTCGAGAATAAGCCAGTCTCCTTCGGGCCTGCGCACCCTGCACCCATGATCACCCAATGCTATATAAAGCCAATTGTCGTGCCCCATGACAATTCCATTCCCACAGTGCAACCGTGGAGGGTTTTGCTCAGGAGCAAGACCAAGACCATTCAGCAAGTCCTGTCGCTGGTCAGCAATCCCGTCACCATTGGTGTCCCTTAACGCCGTTAACAAGGGAGAATGGACCACATACACGACACCATCGTGATACGTTATGCCCTGAATCGAATTAAACTCAGACGCATAACAGGTTGTCCGATCGGCATACCCATCGCCATCCTGGTCTTCTAGAAACCGGATTTCATCTCGCTTAACAATTTCTATCCCCAGTCCGGTCAGATAATCCTGTGCGACGAAAACAGTTCCCAATCGCGGTCCACGTGCCAGTGTGGAAGGATATTCCATTAATGGATCACAAGCAAAAAGGGTTGAACGAAACCCTTCTGGCACCTGAAGTGGGGGAAATCTATTCTCAGTTACAGGGCCGGTCTGAATGGTTTCGGTCTGGGCCGACAAGGGTTCCCAGCATACACCCAGCAGGATGCTGAAAACGCCATAACAAACCATGCGTAGTGTAGATGACTTCACGACATCAACTCCCCTAATTCGCCTGAGAAACCTGTCCCCTGCGGCTAGTAGCCGCATCTTATCGTGGCATTATATACCCGGCAATATATTCCTTGGTTCTCTCTCCGGAGAATCCCCACTATTATTTTCATCTGCCTGCAAAAGCAGCACTCTGGGCTGCAGTTCCTGCAACCTGCGAGAGAACAATAATGAATGAATCCTTACATAATCGGTACACCGCGTTTACAAAACTCACATTATTCGTCACCTGTCAACCAATTAATTTCAGACCGGAAGTGATTGGTCACCATAAGGTTTTGCGATTGCCACAGGAATGACTACACTCAGAATGAATTAAGTTTCATAACTCTGTTCCCTGAAATATCAGTCACCGAATTTTCACATCGGAGACAACCCTTACAAAGTTGCTCTTTACGGATTTTCCACAAAGGACCTTTATTTATGGACACTTCCTTTACAAACCTTCAGAGCGATCTTACCTCTGCTCTTCGAGATTCCACTGACTGGACTCAACTGACGCAACGGGAGCAACTTCGTTTTTTGGAACTGGAAGGTTATGTTGTTCTTCCTGATCTATTGTCCGACTCTCAGCTCAAACCTATCCGAGATGAACTGGGCCAATTAACCACCGAAGCAACCGATTACAGCCCGCATCAGCGTGGCGTTGGTGATGTGCAATGGACCGATTCACCACACACCATTCGCGTCATTGCACATCAGAAGGTAATAGCATTTCTTAATGCAGTTTTCGGCGATGATCTAGTTTGCACTTCGTGCGCCTATGCTGTATCGGAACCTGGACACCCCGGGATCGCACTGCACACGGACGCCCAACCCTATGGTTCCAAGATTTTTGGCCTGCAATCGAGTTCACCGTGCCTGGTACGTGTACTGTATTACCTTGATGACCTGACTCCAGAACGATCTCCATTTAAGGTCATACCCCGTTCTCACCTGTCTCTGCACGCCGATGCAAATCCGTACAAACGGTATCTGTCACACAATGAAGAAGTCATGGTTACCTGCCCTGCAGGGTCAGCTGCCATCATCAATCAGAAAGTATTTCATGGCAACTATCCCAACTACAGCAATACCGCCCGAAGGATGCTGGCAATCGCTTACCGCCCAGCGTGGGCTGGACCTATTGATGAGGTTGCCGATCATGACCCGGAAAAAATCGCTCAACTACCTATTGAAGTGCAGTCTGTCTTTGGCAGTCTCAATGCCCGCACCATTCATTACGATCTTCCAAATCGTCCTGACAACATGTCTCGCAATGCCGACGGGATCAGTCCTCGTCGGTGGACTGTTTACGAATAAAGATCACAGGGAATAGCGATCTCCAGTGCCAACACTCTTCGAATCGAACTCTTTGCGGTCCTTTGACTGCCAGAATCTGCGTGGTATTTCTCAGCACGATTCAGGACAAGGAACATGACCACTTTTTGACATTAGAATGCTCTCTGCATTGCAACCGAAACCAAGAGCGGTACTCTATGATCCATGAGATCTAAATAGAGCCCCATTTACTGAGTAGATAGGAGTCACCTGACATGCACCTGTTTTTATCCACCGTTGTGGCTATTGCTTTTCTTTCCATTGAATTAGACACCGACTCAGAGGACCCGGCCACCATCAAAGCAGTTAACCTGGGAGTCGTACCGCATTACTGTGAAGGTGTTGTCTTTGACTACGATGGATTCGGTTACCTTTCGGAAGGAAAACGGATCGTGCGTTTCACACTGGAAGGTGACCTGGAAACATGGGCTGAAACCGGCGCACCCAACGGACATAAAGTTCTGGCCGATGGCACCCATCTGGTTTGTGATGCCAGCCATCATGCCGTTCTCCATCTCTCCTCCGATGGAACCATGCTAAAACCTGCATCGACCGAATGTAACGGGAAGGCCCTGCGAGGCCCCAATGACCTGACACTGGACACTCCTAATGGTGGATTCTACTTTTCTGATCCAGGTGGATCCGACCTGGAAAACCTAATCGGAACGGTACACTATGTTGATCACCATGGAAAAACACATCTTATTGATCAAGGACTTGCCTTTCCCAATGGGATTGTCTTAACTCCAGATGGTAAAACGCTGTACCTCGCCGAAAGTCAGAAAAATCGTGTTCTGGTTTATGAGGTTACTGGGGCAGGTCAGGTCAGAAACCGAAAACTTTTCGCCAATCTACCCAAACATCCGTCAGGCGATCTATTGCGGAATCAACCGGATGGCATGTGTCTTGATCAAGCAGGCAATCTCTATATCGCTCATTACGGTATGCAACAAGTTCAAGTACTGAACCCCGAGGGCGAACTGATTGCGCAATACGCTGGTGGTAATGTTACGACCAGCAATGTCGCGTTTGGTGGCCCTCAGCTTGATCAATTGTTCGTTACAGGCGGGCTTCAGCTGGAAAAGGGAAAAGGAGGTTTGTTCCGACTTGACCTCCACATCAAAGGTCTTTTGATTCTGCCGCCTCGATAGCCCAACCATCCGTTCACCGTAACTTATTCAAAATACTCGTAACAAGAGGACTCATGGAATTACCGCCCGTTGCTCCACGGATGGCATCCCGGTTGCTACTCGCCTGCATGATGGCAGTGACTACCACTGCCTCTGTACAAGCCGGTGCAAAGGTCAAGCAACCTAATATTATTTTCATATTCACTGACGACCATGCATCGCACGCCATTAGCGCGTACGGCTCTCGCATCAACAAAACACCCAATATTGATCGACTTGCACAGGAAGGCATGCTTTTTCGTCACTGCCTTGTAACCAATGCTATCTGTGGTCCAAGTCGCGCCTGCATACTTACCGGAAAATACAGCCATAAGAATGGTTTTTACCGTAACGGGAACCGGTTTGATGGCAGCCAGGTGACTTTCCCCAAGATACTTCAGAACCATGGATACCAAACCGCTCTGGTCGGCAAATGGCATTTAGGTACAAGGCCAACTGGCTTTGATTACTGGGAAGTTCTGAAAGGCCAAGGGCCCTATTACAACCCCGAAATGCTGAGCCAAAATGGTTCACATCGTTACACAGGTTATACCACTGACATTATCACCGACCTCACTATCCAATGGCTTGATCAGAAACGGGATCGTGATCGGCCTTTTCTGTTGATGTATCAACACAAAGCTCCTCATCGCAACTGGCAACCAGGCCCCAAACACTTGAACCTGTTCGATGATGTGACCATACCGGAACCCGACACCCTCTTTGATAATCATGCGAAACGAGCCAGTCCATCCCGTAACCAAAAGATGACCATCGCTCGCCATCTCTCTGATTTCGACCTCAAACTTACAGCACCACGTAATCTGACCCCTCAACAACGTCAGCGATGGGATGCTGCGTATGGTCCCAAGAACGAGGCCTTTCGCCGGCAGAAATTAACAGGTAAAGCATTAACTCGCTGGCAATACCAACGCTACATCAAAGACTATCTTCGGTGTGTGGCATCCGTAGATGACAATATTGGACGGCTCCTTGAGTTTCTCACTCAAACCGGACTCCAAGACAATACCGTTGTTGTCTACTCTTCGGATCAGGGATGGTATCTGGGTGATCACGGCTGGTACGACAAGCGCTGGATGTATGAAGAGTCTCTCACCATGCCTTTAATCGTGCGCTGGCCTCACATCGTTCAGCCCGGATCCGTTAATTCGGATATGGTTTCGAACGTTGATTTTGCTGAAACTTTTCTTGATATCGCAGGACTGAAACAAGCGATACCCGATTCGATGCAGGGGAACAGCTTTAAACCTTTGTTACTCGGCAACACTCCCAAGGACTGGAGAGATTCTTTTTACTACCATTACTATGAATTTCCAGGTCCTCATCAGGTAGCCAAACACTATGGAATCCGGACATCCAATTACAAGCTTATTAACTATTACCGAGTTGGTGAGTGGGAGTTGTTCGATTTGAAAAACGATCCTGATGAACAAATCAATCTATATTCTCAAACGCAGTATGCCTCCGTTGTGAAGGACTTAAAGAAAAAACTCGATTCACTCCAACAAAATCTTGACGAACCACATCCTGAAAAACCTGTTCCAGGCGACCCAGAAACCAAAAACCCATCTCGCAAATAAAGGTTGGCCCCATGAGATCTTCCCTCTGCATAACCGCAATGTTGTCATTGGTACTACTGCAGCGTTCCATGTATGCCGAAGAGATATCGTGGAAAGCATCAGGTACAGGTGGGGCGATCGCAGCCGGTGGTTCCGGTGCCGTCCATTCCGGGATGCGGCTTCTCCGGAACGGTGGAAATGCCGCCGACGCAGCAGCTGCCACCCTTTTAGCCCTGGCTATTACTGACTACGGATTTTTTGCGATTGGTGGTGAAGTTCCTCTGTTGATTTTTGATGCCAGAACGGAAAAAGTCACCGTACTGTCTGGATTAGGTCGCGCACCTCGTAGCCCGGAAGCCATCGCTTGGTTTTATAAGAATGGCATACCTGCCAACGGTAGCATGAAATCCGCACCCGTACCGGGCGCCATTGATCTCTGTGTCACGCTTTTACGCCTTTTTGGAACAAAAAGCTTCGAAGAAACCGTCTCACCCACTCTGGAACTTCTGGACAACGGCAATCAGGACTGGCACCCACGTCTGGCTATCACCTTACGCAAACTGGTTGAAGCGGAGCGCCAACAACCAGGAACACGAGAGGAAAAACTTACCGCGGCGCGTGACCGTTTTTACATCGGAGACGTCGCAGACGAATTAGTCGCCTGGTATAAACAAACGGGATCCTTTCTACGAAAAAAAGACCTTGCCGCTCATCGAACCAGCGTGGAGCAACCGGTTTCCGCTCAATACCGAGGTTACACCGTATACAAATGCGGCCCGTGGACACAAGGCCCCGTACTGTGTCAAACACTTCGTTTGCTGGAAGGTTTTGACCTTCAAGGCATGAAACCGTTCTCTGCAGATTACATTCATGTCATTACAGAATCACTCAAACTCGCTCTCGCCGACCGTGATGAATATTACGGGGATCCGACATTTGTCCAAGTACCCCTCGACTCTCTGTTATCGGACCCCTACACACGACTACGACGAAAACTGATCGATCCTGCAGTCGCGTCTTTCGAACGTCGACCGGGCGACCCTTCCACGTTCCAAGCTTTAAAAACAAGCCGTGTGCATCAGGACTCCACAGCCAGAATCAAGGTCCAGGATACCACTACTTGTGTTGTTGCGGATCGATGGGGGAATGTCGTGGCAGCCACTCCCAGTTGTAATCTTGTAGGGAACACACCGGGACCTTCGGGAGTCACCCAGGGGAATCGATTGCGCAGCCTCAATACTACTCAAGGGCATCCCAATCGTATACAACCAGGTAAACGACCGCGCATCACGTTGACACCAACGCTGGTAACGAAGAACAACAAACCAGTGGTAGCGATCAGTGTAGCTGGCGGGGATCTTCAAGATCAAACCACCCTCAATGTTCTGCTGAATCATGTAGAATTCGGGATGCTTCCAAAAGATGCCGTGACCACTTCTCGGTTTTATACCAGCCACCATCAGAATTCATTTGATCCCAACCCCAATCGTAACGAGGCTTTTGTCAAAGCGGGAAGCCTGCATATCAACAGTGATATTTCAACGGACACCCAGTCCGCGCTTATCGACCGCGGACACCTTCTTCAAACCACTTCTCGCCCTATCGCTCACCCAGTTATGATTTATATAGACCACAAGAAAGGCCTTATTCACGCCGCTGGGGATCCCCGCACCCAACGACACGCAGACGCCATTCCCTGATTTATCAGATTCGCAAGTGTTTCAATAACGCGTATGAATCGTGACACCTTTCCTCGTTGCCATAGTCTGGTCAACTGACAGCAAACGACGACGTCAGCGTCTCGGTATCCTGAAGTAATGATGATTCTGACCAGCTCGATCGATCATCATTTCACGGTCTTCTAGGAGTATATATCCATTGTCTACCAGTTTGGCGATTGCACGTTTAACCTGACGGATGTAATCGTCAAAATTCTGGTATCGATCTTGTACCGACAAACGCGAATCTCCCCGTCGAAGCTGCTCCATTCGATCTTTTGGAAACGGTATATAACTACCTTGAAGTCGCATTAATTCGCTTGCTGCTCCTGTGGTGGGATTTCGAAGATTCCATCCTGTGA
>CAXEIY010000219.1:0-3679 GCA_963996245.1 uncultured Planctomycetia bacterium
CCTGACACAGGAAATCCCGCACAGCTCCATTTCTCGATCACTGTAAATACAATCAATCCCCGAAACTCTCATACCAGAAAGAACATTCTTTAATCAGCCTATTGCTCGCGTTTCTCTAATCCGGTCCAATGGAATCTGTGCGTTGTGTTTATTCTTACTGAAAACAACCGGACCATCGATAGTACTGACGTGCTTGACCAGGAAAATCCTCTGACTTGGCAATGCGCCCAATCCCTCCCATCCTCACTGAGTGCCATACTTATGCCATCATTTAATAAAATAGTAGCCCGAAAGCAGACAACCTGGAACCGAACGGCACCTGTTTACAGGCAACCAGGTCCTGCTCTTTCACTCATTCTGGTGTGGATGGTGTCTTTCTGCTCAGTGCCCCATGCATGGGCGCAGGCCCCAGCCCAGCTGGTGGTCGTAGATGCCGTAACCGAAGGCAAGGTCGGTTCACGGCGAACCGTAGTAGGTACGGTAACACCTTTACGTCAATCGACAATCGGCAGTGCGGTAGCCGGTCGGGTTATCGAGTTTCCTGTCAATGAAGGCGATCGTGTAACAAAAGGCCAGCCGGTTGCACAACTTCTTACGAACACCCTGAAAATTCAACTGTCTGCACTTCAGGCTGAAGTGAATCTACGTGCACAGGAACTGCTCGAGCTCCAAAATGGTACTCGACCGGCCGAGCTGGCTCAGGCCAAGTCACGGATGCTGCTGAATCAGGCCACTTTGGAATATGCGCGAACCAAACATCGTCGATACCAAAATCTTTTCCAGAACGGAAAATCCGTCAGCCAGGAAGAAGTTGCTGAAATCGCGCTCACCGCCTCCCAGGCTGAACAATCATTCAACATTGCCAAATTAGCATGGGAACTGGCAGTCGAAGGACCGCGTCCTGAAAAAATCGCACAGGCCCACGCGCGCCTTTCCCAACAGCAGCAGGAAGTGCTGCGGTTCGAGGACAGGCTCGCAAAACATACCATCCGTGCCCCTTTCGATGGTTATGTCGTTGCGGAACAAACCGAAATCGGTACCTGGGTAACCAGTGGGAGTCCCATTGTAGAAATAGCTGCACTGGACATCGTTGAAATTAGGGCAGAAATTCTGGAAGACCACGTGCAACAATTACACACAGGAATGGATGTGGTTGTTGATATCGGAGCTATTCCAGGTCGCGTTTTTACTGGAAAACTCACGGCTATCGTTCCACAGGCTAACCGTCGTTCCCGAACCTTTCCCGTAAAAGTACGGCTCGAAAAAGAGCGGACTGCAAAAAACAGCGTTCTATTGAAATCAGGCATGTTTGCCCGGACTACATTTGCCGTTGGGTCAACACAAAAAGCGATGCTTATCTCAAAAGACGCCCTCGTATTAAGCGGGACTCGCCGTCTCGTCTACGTTGTCGACCTGGACAGTTCAGACAAGACCACTGGAAAGGCCCGACCAGTTCCAGTCGATGTCGGTGTCGCTTCCGAAGGGAAAATACAGGTCATCGGGGCACTGAAACCGGGTGAACTGGTGGTCGTCCAGGGAAACGAAAGAATTCTTCCCGGCGCCTCCGTTCAATTGATTTCACCCAACAACAATGGTCGCACCCCAGGTACTTCCAAACCAAAGACTCAAGACTCCAACAATTAACACGTCCATTCCTTCCAAACAACCATGACTCACGTCGTGATTGACATCCTAATTTTCGATCACTCGTTTTTGGAAATGCTTTATTATGGCTCTGATGCAAGCCATCGTTGATCATCCGGTAAAAGTCTTCGTAGGCGTGCTGCTCGTAGGCCTCTTCGGTGTGGTTGCTCTGTTTTCCATGCCCATGCAACTGACTCCGGAAGTCCAAATCCCAACCATTACCATCCAAACACAATGGCCCGGTGCCAGTCCACAGGAAGTCGAACGAGAGATCGTCCAGGAACAGGAAGAACAACTCAAAAGTGTAGAGGGCGTTACCAAACTAAGTTCCCAGAGCATGGATTCCCGCGGTGAAATTGCGCTGGAATTTCTGGTTGGAACCAACATGAACGAAGCACTTTTGAAAGTGAATTCGCGTCTGCAGCAGGTTCCTGAATACCCGGAAGATTCAGACGAACCGGTCATCAGTACTTCGAATTCGTCAGCTCGCGCTATTGCCTGGTTCGTGCTCGGGATACGGCCTCCTGACAACGAACAGTTTAGCGCCTTTGAAAAAAAATATCCGCATCTGTCCGAGCAGGTACAGCGTATTCAGAGGTCATCCAATCCAGGACTGCTGATGGCACGCTTGCGACAATTTGCTGAAGAACACACGGAATTCCATGAAATTCTACCCGCGGAAATGGAAATCCCCAAGTTGAGAAGATTTGCGGAAGATGTACTGGAAGCGCGTTTTGAGCGTGTTTCCGGTGTTGCCAATTCACTCGTTTATGGCGGACGTGACGAAGAACTGCAGGTTATCGTTGATCCTCAGCGGCTGGCTGCACGCCGACTGACAATCAGTAACCTGCGTGCTGCCTTAAGAGGCCAAAACCAAGATACCTCAGGAGGTGATTTCTGGGAAGGAAAACGACGCTATGTGGTGCGTACCCTGGGTCAGTTCCGAAATCCGGAACAGATAAAGAAAGTGCTACTCGCCTACCGTGACGGGGCTCCGGTCTATGTCGAAGATGTCGCAGACGTCGTACTGGGACACAAAAAGCCGGTTGGATTCGTGCGCCGCTACGGCAGCGACGCAATCGCCGTTAATGCACAACGGGAATCCGGAGCTAATGTTTTGGAAGTGATGGCTGGCCTCAAGGCCGCTAACCAGGAACTCAACGAAGGTATTCTGAAACAGCGTGGCCTTTTGCTCGTGCAAGTCTACGACGAGACCGATTACATTTACTCGGCACGTGGGCTGGTTCTTCAGAACATTTTCATTGGTGGTTCCCTCACCATTATCATCCTGATGATTTTCCTGCACCTGGGCTTCGGTACGGTCTTCTTCACTCCTTTTATTTTGTTGACGGCTGTGGGAGCCGCCTATATTTCTCCATGGCTTTTTATAATTACTCTGCTGCTTATCCTGGCAGCAGGGACGCTGTTTGCACGAAGTGCCCTGATTGTCAGTCTGGCCATCCCTACCAGTATCATTGGCAGCTTCTTGATTATCCATTTACTCGGTCGTTCCCTGAATGTGGTGAGTCTTGCAGGAATCGCCTTTGCCGTTGGCATGCTGGTCGACAATGCCGTAGTGGTACTTGAAAATATTTACCGCCACATTCAGATGGGTAAATCTTCCTTTCAGGCTGCCGTTGTCGGTGCACAGGAAGTCTGGGGGGCCATTGTAGCTTCTACTCTGACCACTCTTGCCGTCTTTATACCAGTGGTTTTTGTACAAGAAGAAGCAGGCCAGTTATTCCGTGATATCGCGCTTTCGATCAGTGCGGCGGTTGGTTTATCCCTGATTGTCTCCGTTACCCTGATTCCTACCATGTCCGCACGTGTTCTGAACACGGTTCGGGAGTGGCTTGGCGTATTCTCCGAAGAGAATCAGATGCATTCCTCATCATCACATATGACATCGGAATCGGAAACCTATCGGAACCGTCCGGAAGAACGCACTGAGGAATATGCTCGCGATCGATCTGACCATCCGGCTAAATCCGTCCAGAGATCTCCACTGGGAGCCCAAATCCTCGGAATCAATCGC
>CAXEIY010000220.1:0-16112 GCA_963996245.1 uncultured Planctomycetia bacterium
CCGGTTACCCTCGTTCTCGACAAAACTCCCTTTTATGGTGAATCGGGTGGTCAGATGGGCGACACCGGATATATCTACATCGGTAGCGATTCCTTCGAGTTTGAAGTACAGGACACACAACGGGAAGACAACATCGTATTGCACATGGGAAAACTCAAGCAAGGTGTCATCCATACCAATGACACCGTCCTTGCCCGCGTGCAGAGATCTCGTCGCATTGCCATCCAACGTGCGCATTCCGCAACACATCTGCTTCACCACGCTCTCCGAACATTGCTTGGCCCGCATGCTCAACAAGCGGGATCACGTGTTGATGAGGACTATTTACGTTTCGATTTTTCACATCCTCAAGCAGTCAGTACTCAGGAACTGGAGCAGATTGAAACAGAAATTAACACGCTTATCTTGCAATCCGATTCCGTTCAGTGGGAAATGCTACCCCTGGAAAAAGCGAGAGATACCGGTGCTATGGCGTTGTTTGGGGAAAAATATCCTGACATCGTACGTGTGGTCAGCATCGGAGACTTCAGCCGCGAACTATGTGGCGGAACACACCTAAACAGCACTGCAGAAATTGGTCTGTTCCGTATTGTAAACGAAGAATCCGTAGCAGCTGGAACACGCCGAATCACAGCACGAACAGGGCTCTCTGCAATGGATCTTGTCCGCGAGCAACAAAAGCGACAGGACACACTGTGTTCCCTGCTAAAAACGGCTCCTTCTGAGTTACCTCAACGCGTAGAAACACTGGTTCAGGAACTTCGTGAACTGAAAAAACAATTGAAATCACAAATCACGAGTTCCGCAGACATGTCTGTAGAACAACTGCTGAATGAGGCTACAGAGGTATCTGGGACTCAAATAATCGTAAGAGAGGTTGCTGGCTGGGACACATCCACCATGCGCAACCAGATTGACAAACTTCGTAAAACAGAAACTCCTGTCGCCATCTTGTTTGCATCAAAATCAGACAGCCAGGTGCAAATGGTGGCAGGACTCAGCCGAGAACTGGTCGAACAGGGAATCCATGCTGGAAACTGGATACGGGCAACGGCACAAATAGTAGGTGGGGGTGGTGGTGGAAAGCCAGACATGGCACAGGCAGGAGGTACCTTGCCCGACAAACTGGACGATGCACTTCAATCAGCAATCAAAGAAATGACGACTTTTGTTAAGTCTGCTTCTTAGTTAATGAGAGAACACAGCGACAAGCCGATGGACAGCCGGAGAGAAACCGACAGCATGCCCACGGTGTCATCCAGCCAGAACGTCGGTCGCGCGCGGCCAACAGCGCAGCAATAGGAAGCAGGATAAGTCCCGGGGCCTCACAACAACAGCGTCAATATGTTGCGTGTCGTGACACGATCCAGCCAGCTATAAAAGACTCATGGATCGTGCACAGTCCCCTCTGTAATTCAGACTCCGACGATGGATGATGAAGGAGAGCCGAGACCGTTATTGTTCAGCAACTCTCTTAACCCACAAACCGGATTTCGTAAAAGGGCTCTAACTGTCAACAAATCTTTCAGAAGTCTCACCCGCTGGCTATTCTTGTGGCGTTTCTTCAAGATCGATTTCAATCGTCTCTTTGACAGGCTGTACGAAGAACTTCGACTTCTTTTTTTCCGCGAGTTTAGCTGCTTCTTGATCCGCCTGTTTCCGGTCCGCATAATCGAAGCGAGCCACCTGTTTAGCGGACTGATCAAACACCCCCCAGTAGGCCATTAGACGGACTTCCTTATTGGCTTTGGCGCGTTTTCTTGTCGCTTTGGTCTTCTTTTTAGTGGCCGTTGACCCTGAATCCGTCTTTTTCGTTACTTTTTTAGCCATTGCTGTCCCATAAAATCAGACTGACAACTCACTGCAAAAACCCGAAGGTCCAATTCCAGCAAGCGATTTCCGTGACTTCTACAGGGATTACCAATGATGGCCACCTGTACAAAATGATACCTTCCACCACGGTGTGCTGGAATCTTCTGCACAAGCGGACCGCACTGCCGTCCCCAAGTCGTGGTATTATATCAATGATGATCGCATGTCTCAATGTTGCTCAAACACCGAATACACCTTTAATTCGACCTAGATTGCCAGTCGCAGTAATGGAACATGAACTCCAACAGGTTAATACACGCCTAAGTCTGCTTATGAAACCTCACACATGGGCACATGATAAGCGGCTTCTGCTTCTATCAGGTCCGACCTTTTTTACCACATCTTTGCGTTCCTGATACCATCCAAAGTTTACTGTATTCTCCATTTAACAGATCGAACTCCGTTCCCCTCTCTTAACAACAACGGAATAGAACGTCCCCGAGAGGGATTGATCCGATCGATTGGCACAGCCTAGTTTCCTTCCGCATGCCTTGACGCAGATGCTACAGAGCGTCACACTGTGTGACTACCCTTGTGGTTGCCCTCCGCCGATGTTCCAGTAATTGACCACGTGCTGGGCACACGGTAGCAAAGAACCTTATGGAGAGGTGCCGGAGCGGTCGAACGGGCCGGTCTCGAAAACCGGTGACCCCCCCGGGGGTCCGCGGGTTCGAATCCCGCCCTCTCCGCTCGATTCCGTGGCCTACGCTGGCCTGATATCGCACCTATTTGCATAAGCCTCTTTAGCCACTGAGGCTTATGTCGTTTCTTGCAGATCGATGCGAGTAAGGGCGCCTGCTGTACCGCATTTCACGTCACTCTGGTGCACAACGGTAATTTTCTCCTGTATTTCCAAGAGCGGTTCGAATCCTAGCGGGAAACTCTCCCAGAGGGTCATTCATACCGGCTCACAAACACCTGACGAAGCGGAGTTGTTGCCCGTCTCGACGTCAATTCTGGTTTTCTTCACCGCGCTGTGGTCAACGTCTATGCAACGAATCATCGGTGCCTTTTCCTACCCATCGAAACTACGATCGAGACGGTACCCGTTACCCTCCTCTTCCAGAAAAGGCCACAGCAATCAGGATTATTAACAGAGGGATCGCAATGGCGAGAAGGTATACCAGCACAAGTTGTCTGTTCATCTGAGACTGTTCACTTTCATCCGGTGCATAGAGCTCGACGAATCTACATGCATTGCAAGAAATCATTTGGAGCCCTTCTGGACCTGAGTAACGAGCTTTCCTGGATTCGGTTAAATCAACACTTCCGCACTTGGGACATTGACCACCCTTCATCACACCCCCCTGTTGATCGAATACCATCACTGCCGATGCCGACTCGAACTCCCACATGAACAACGGAATCATGAACAAACGCTTCAAGTATAGTTCTTTCGGTCGGCATATCCAGACGCTACGAATAGAGATGATGGTGGTGCTACGACAGTTGTGTAAAGCAGGAAAAATGGCCACTCACCACACGATCCGGATCCCGAATCCGGCGCGGGGGTAGGAGCAGGTCGGGTCATCCCTCGATCATCGAACCCATTCCGGTGTCGATCAGGGCGGAATGTGCGTCGACTGCGCCGCTTATATCTGGAGTGATCCTTTCTTCCGTGTTTTCGGCAGGTGCTTGCGTCCTGTCCTCTCCGCCATTTCCTACCCTCCTTCGATCCCAATCCAATATTGTCTATTATAAGACCGTAAGAACACGACCACTCGGACAAATACTCACGGTCCATCCAGCAGTCTGTCTTGTCCTTTTCTACGAATTAGAAAGTGCCGCGCCATATCGGCAAAACCAGAACACCGAATCGGAATGAACTATAAAAGCCTCTCCCCCGCGGATAGACACGGACCCTTATGTTATCCTAAATGCGCTATGAGTTTGTTTCCGTATCACTCATTAACCCGTTTGATACTCAACCTGGATAGGAAATACTACTATTTGTGCCAGTAACAACTTTTTCTCTATTGAGTAAAAGTAGGAAATCATGAAAAGACGCGATTTCAATCAGATGATGTTTTCGACCGCCGGTCACCTGAGAGGATCGGTTGATTCAAACCAGCCTGTAGCGCCCGTCTCACCAGAAGAGAACAATGAAAATCGCATATCTCACATCGATCAAACCGTGAACATTGAAGACGTGCGACTGCTGGCGCAAAAAAACATGGAAAAATCCAGTTTTGACTATGTTGATACTGGTTCCTGTGACGAATACACGTTGCGGGACAACATTCAGGCTTTTCAACGCATCAAAGTACTGCCTCCCCTTCTCACAGGGGTAAGTCGATGTGATCTCTCGACGGTCGCAATGGGGGAAACCCTTTCGATGCCGATTCTACTTGCTCCGGTTGCTGCCCAGCGGATGTTTCATCAAGAAGGTGGTCCCGCAGCAGTCCGAGCAGCTTCAACCATGAAAACTCTGTATGCCATGAGCAGTAGTGTTGGAAGCAGCGTTGAAGAAATTGCTCAAGCCGCTCCATGTCCTAAATGGTTTCAGTTGTATGTTCCCAAAGACCGTAACGTGACTCGACAATTGATCGAACGAGTAAACAAATCAGGATTTAAGGCGATCGTCCTCACAGTTGACCTGGGTGAATGGAAGGATGCGGATCACCGCAATAAATTTACACTTCCTAAATCCATGCTCGTAAAACACCTTCGCGACATCGGTTTCCATCACATTACAAACAGCATGTCTCAGCAGGATATTCAAGCCTTTAACGAAGATGCCTGGGATTTGAATCTGTCCTGGGACTTTATCCCGTGGCTGCGCAAACACACGCACCTCCCCCTACTGATCAAAGGTGTTCTTCGTCCTCAGGACGCCCGTCAAGCCGTACACTACGGAGCAGATGGCATCATCGTTTCAAATCACGGCGGTCGACGACTGGACGGGATGCCTTCATCGATTGATTCTTTACCTGGTATTGTGGAAGCCGTCGAGAACGATGTAGAAATATATCTGGACAGCGGTATTCGACGCGGTACCGATATTCTGAAAGCTCTGGCACTGGGTGCAAGGGCCGTATTAATCGGTCGCCCTTATGCCTGGGGATTGGGTGCAGCTGGTGAAAACGGTGTACGAAAAGTCCTGCAATTGCTGAGAGACGAACTAATCAATGCCATGGTGGCAACCGGATGCCCTTCCGTCCATCAGATCAACCGCTCATTGCTTCAAAGAAGCTAAGCCACCCTTCCCAGGTGCTCAGCTGTTCAAAAACCATTTCCAACCGACACTCTGAAGTGGTGACCTGCCTTCATCACATCACAAGGATCAGGAACGTGTTGATGCTTGCCGCCTAGTCATCAAAGCCTCTTTTCAAGATACAAATCGATGAAACACCTTTGTCCCATAACGGAAGCCGGTCGTTACCGCTTATCTGAGTCATCCTTACACTTTTCCTTTAAGCTAGATCACTCCCCTTGAAATATCGTACTGACCTTGTCCGCTACTTCGCGTTCGGATACGATCTCGCCTCCAAGGAAAGTCAGCGGTTTTTGTACGCCTTGTCCTCCCATTCCCTGATAGCTTGGCTCCCGAAAAAATTACGATCGGAAAGGAATCCGTTGTATGTCCCATACGCTCGCAGACCTGGCAATACTAGCTGGTGGGAAAGTCATCGGAGACAGTTCCGTAATCATCAAATCTGCCAAGCCTTTGAATGAAGTAAGCTTGGGAGATATTACGTTTGTGGATAACCCCAAGCTGATAGAAACCGCCATCTATTCGCAAGCCACGGCGTTTATAGTAAATGAAAACACACACCGCAAAATGAGCCAACCTGGGAATGAGAATAGTACTTCCGTAAGCTTCGTTGTTACGGACGATCCTATAGGCAGCTTTATAAAAGTAGTCCAATATTTTAAAGGTTCTCGAACCCGAGTTAATATGGGCATTCACGCAGACGCCTCCGTCGATCCTCAGGCTCAAATTGGATCTCAAACGAATATATATCCCGGAACGTTCATTGACGAAGGAACGATTATAGGAAACCGATGTACGATTTATAGTGGCGTGCGAATAGGACATGATGTTCACATTGGCGATGATGTGACATTATATCCCAATGTCGTAATATACCCTGAAATGATTCTGGGAAATCGCATTACCATCCATGCTTGTACCGTGATCGGTGCGGATGGTTTTGGCTATCGATTTAACGACGGCCGACATGAAAAAATGCCGCAGCTGGGAATTGTACACCTAGAAGATGATGTCGAAATCGGAGCTTGCAGCACAATCGACCGTGCTACTTTCGGAACCACGCGCATCGGTAAGGGAACCAAAATAGACAATCTGACCGCCATTGGCCACAATTGCCACATTGGCAAACACAATATGTTCGTCGCCCAGACGGGATTTGCCGGATCCTGCATTACCGGTGATTACGTAGTGACAGCAGGCCAGGCTGGAATCAGAGATCATGTTACCATCGGCACCCGCTCACGTGTCGGAGCACAAGCCGGAGTTGCCGGCGATGTTCCGGAAGGTTCTGACATTATTGGTTCTCCAGCAACAGCCGCAATGACACAAAAACGTATTGTCATGTCCCTAAAACAACTTCCAGAAATGCGTCGAACCGTCAACCGAATGCAGAAACGCCTTGACCAACTTGATGCCTGATTTAATTGATGATGTAAAAAAAGGACATACTCCGAACTCTATTCCACCGTTTGGGTCATGCGGGGTTCGTAAGTTATTATTTACTCCTAAAAGTATTGACCACTTACAGGTAGGGTTCGATCCGTGAGCAAACCATCATCATGGTCCGATTCAAACCAAAATATCGTAACCCGACCTGTGCCCAAGCAAGGCCGTATTGGTCTGCTGGCGGGAGGGGGCGACTTTCCGATAATCTTCGCAAAAAGTATCCAACAGCGCGGCTATGAAGTTACCTGCATTGGGATACGTGAAGAAGCATCTCTAGAATTGAAACAATTCTGTACTGAATTTCACTGGGCAGGAATATCTAAAATAGGAAGAATGATTCGGCTTTTCCATCGTTCCGGTATCTCTCACATTGTGATGGCGGGAAAGCTGACCAAAAGTCGTATTTTCGCTCCTCGAAGACTGCTTCACTTCCTTCCTGACTGGCGGACCCTGCACCTCTGGTACACTTACCTCAAACAAGATAAAAAAGACGATACTCTGTTGCTTGCAGTCATTCAGGAATTCGCACGTGACAACTTTCAATTCGACTCAGCCCTTGACTATTGTCCGGAGTTACTCGTGAAACAAGGATGTTTAACTCGGAAACAACCCACACCATCACAGATGGAAGATATCCTTTTTGGATGGAAAATAGCTAAGGAAATGGGACGTCTCGACATTGGGCAATCTGTTATCGTAAAAGAAAAAGCCACTCTTGCCATTGAAGCGATTGAAGGAACGGATCGTGCCATCCAAAGGGCTGGTGAGTTCTGTCCCTCCGGAAATTTCACCGTGATCAAAGTAGAGAAACCTCAACAAGATCGGCGATTTGACGTACCCACAATCGGGGTTAACACCATTGAGACGATCCACCAGGCTGGCGGCAAGGTTCTCGCCATCGAAAGTAATAAAACCATTATCCTGAATGAACCAGAAGTCGTTCAACTAGCTGATCAACTAGGACTTTGTGTTGTAGCCATCGACGAAAAACAAATTACGGAAGGGATGGGAAAAGAAGCTCAACAGTAGTTGTCCCTTCTTCTTGCTTTTACCGCAGCCTTGATCAAGTTTACTGCAGTAACAACCGAGATAATCGCGAACACGGGAGATCCGGTCGAATAAGATGAACCGGCTCTCCCAAACTCTCCAATAGCTTTTCTGTGGCCAAATAGCCGCTTCTAACCGCTCCTTCCATGGTGGCCGGCCATCCGGTATCGGTCCAATCACCGGCAAGAAACAGGTTCGTCAAAGGGCCTTTCTGACTAGGACGTAAGCTCTCAATACCTGGACTTACGGAAAACACTGCCGCGTGTTCCGTTATAACTCGAGCATGAAGACAGCGTGCCTCTCTTGACTCTGGAAACAATTCCTTTAGGTCGCATTGGACCTGTTCAAGGATTTTATCTTTTCCGAATTGCGCTAATTCATGGGAAGCACTGATCACCACCTGATAATAAAAACTGTTTTGTTTACTTGAATGAAACGATGGTTCTCGACTACCTTGAATATTGTCGCCATTTGAAATCTTTGTTTTCTCTTCCAACTCACAACGATTAAATATCCATTGGCTCGTACGTCCCACAATAACCGCGTGCGGCAAGGAGGTAATGGATCGATCAAACCAAAAATGGACACTGGTAATCGGCGAGACCGTAAAGTTTTCTAATACATCAAAATAGGATTCCTGCTGCCGGACAGCTGGCGGGATTAATGACAATACTCTGCGGGGAGGCACCGTTAACACGAACCAGTCCGCATCAACCGTCGTACCGTTTCTTAAAACCACCGATTGGACTGTTCCGCTGGAAATGTTTATTCGCTCAACAGCCTGATTCAAATGAACACACACACCTCGTTTTTGCAAGGTTTCAAGGATACGTTCCCCATAAAGTTCACCGAGCGGAATCGAAGGAACAGACATGATCCACGCATTACGGTTTACAAAAAATGCATCCCTAAACACCTTTCGAGCATGGTCAATATCTATGTGATCCAGGGACTCACTCAGAGCACTGGTAAGAATAACTGACCAAAAACGCTCAATGGCTGCGTCCGTCTGCCCTCTCTGTTTCAACCAGTCCAGAAAAGATTTGGGCTCCTCTTTATGGTCTAGAGGTGTCTTCGGTCGCCGAGGCAATACATTCCACTCACGCATGCAAAGTGCCTGTAGCCCTCTCGCTACAGACCACTTGTCCCGTAATCCAAGTACCCGGGATGTTAGAAAACTCGGCATCAGGTGTAAGGGAGCCGGCAACCACCAGGAAGACGACAGAATACTGAGCCTTCCTTCTGGATCGAAAAAATACAACTTATCCTGATTTTTAAAGTAATCGCTGATTTGCAAGTCATCTGCAAAACAGGATAAATTAGTACAACATCCGAGCGATACATGCTGGCAGGTATCGATACGTTCACCTGTAGCCACATCGTGGAAAGAGCTCGCTCGCCCACCCAACCGCGGCCTGGATTCAAAAAGATCCACGGCCATACCCCGTGAAGACAGTTCAGCAGCCGCTGCCAATCCTGCTAGGCCACCTCCAACTACAATAACACGCTGCATGAAATTCACACTCAATGGCGTACTAGCCCATGTGCTTAGGCTACTTCACATCCTAGGCACTTGAACGGAAAAAAGACCGAACTAATATTTCTGTTTTTCGCAATGGCGTCAATGCCACACGTTCATTAAAAACGTCATATTTACGGCGCTCGATCTCGTTCAAAATTCCCAGGTAAATACCGCGCATCGTTCGGAACACCGGCCTGGAAGATATGGCTAAACAATTTTCCAATGAGCTTCCTTTGCAATACCACTCTCGAGCACGATTAACTTCAAACTGCATCAATTGCAGAAACTGATGACTTAGAACTTCGTTTTCCAGATCCGAAACCGATACTTGAAATCGGCTCAGGTCTTCACCTGGAAGATAAACACGTCCACGTTGTATATCTTCTTTGATATCTCTCAGGATATTCGTCAATTGAAACGCAATTCCAGACTGGATTGCATATTCTTCGGCCTGTGACCCATGAAATCCCCATACATGAATACAGGCCAGCCCCACCACCGAAGCAACACGATAACAATATTCTTTAAGTTGCTCAAATGTGTCATAGTGAACCTGTTCCAAATCCATCTCCACACCGTCAAGAACCGCATGGAGATACTCGCGAGGAATCTGATAACGCTGTACCGTATCATGTAAAGCAGGGAGTAATGCATCGTTATAATTTCCCTGCATCGCCTGATCCAGGTTCCATCTCGAGTCATCAAGTCTTTTTCGTCGCTGACTGATACTCCCCTCTCCATCACCGATGTCGTCGATCTTTCGAAAAAAGCCATAAAGCGCACACATGGAACGCCGTTTTCTCGGTGAAAGAGCGAGAAACGAATAATAGAAGTTCCTGGCATCACGCTGGGCAATCTGCCGGCAATGACGATATGACTGTTCAACTATACGGTTAATGGGAAGATCCTCTCTTGCTTCCATCAGTATAGGAAATTAGCTGACATGCGACCGCAACGGCTCCAGCAGTTACGGATAAATGGTTCTCACCATGGAAAATCGTCATACCACTTAGTATGGACACGGGCGAACTATACTATTTTCCCAAACGATCGCTTCCATAAAAACTGCCCTGCTGAACGCACCATGCACATCGCCTTGTCCGATCGTGTTAACACTGGACGTTGCGCCCACAAATCAAAGTCAATCTTTTCAATCTTTTTAAGAATACGTACTCCCGCACGAATGAACATCTCGGTATCAATCTGAACTTTCCAAGGAACACGATCGACTAACTCGTACCCCTTTAAAAACCAATCGTGCGTTCTATCCACTTCAAATTGCATAAGTTTACGAAACGCATCATTATAATCGTTACGATGTAATTGATCATCTGTGTAACCAAACAAAGCACGGTCTTCTCTCGGAAGATAGATGCGGCCTCGACAAAAGTCTCGATACACATCCTGCCAGAAATTGGCTAACTGTAACCCTGTACACACACAGTCAGAATGATACACAGAAACAGGATCCCTTACTCCAAACAAACAAAGAACTAACCGCCCAACCGGGTTGGCAGAACAGCGGCAGTAATTAAGAAGTTCTTCATAGGTTTCATATTCTTGCTTCTGCTGATCCTGCTCAAAGGCCCACAACAAATCGAGAAATGGCTCTTTGGGAATACTGAATCGCTCAATCGTTTCTGACAACGCAATCATGACAGGGTGAAGAGGGGCATCCTGAGTTGGCACATTCTGTCCCTTGTCATCACTGACGGGAAAGGATGAACTAGGCACTACGTCATCGCCCTCATATACTCTCATCAACTGAGTACGCCACCAGGAAAGAAGATCATAACTCCGTTGACGATTTTTCAAATCGTATTTACCCTGATGATTCGTAATTTCATCTGCCAGATCGTCTGCCCACCTGCAATACGAATAGATATTGTAAAAATGCTGATGGAGTTCCCGAGGTAGCAACCAGGAAACCACTTTGAAATTTTCATAATGAGACCGAGCAACTTTACTGCAATATTGACGCGCTTCATCGGCATCATAGGTGCGAGAAAAGTCTACTCCGCCTATCAGCTCTTCGAACGTATTATTATTGTCATGGATTGTTTGATTGTCTGGCATCTGCAGTCCTCTGCATCCTTGATGCTCCATCGCTAACCGCACTATAATCGACTCCACTAATCATATCGCCTTTTATCGCTCTCTGAGGAGATCTTTATTGAATCGAGATAGAGCTAGAATTCACATTATTGGGATCGGGGATGACGGCCTTAATGGGGTCACGCAAGTGTCACGTAACCTCATACAGGAAGCCGACCTTATTGTTGGATCGAAACATACACTGGCGCTGATCACTGAAGTCGAAGGACAAAAACTACTGGTCGGCACAGACATGGACTCGACCATTACAACTATTCAACAAACATCGTCGGAACGGATTGTGGTTCTAGCCAGTGGAGATCCGCTTTTTTACGGAGTTGCCCGTTATCTCTGTAACTCCATTGGAAAAGATCAATTCGAGGTTATCCCCCATGTAAGCAGCATGCAACTGGCCTTTGCGAGAGTAAAAGAAAGCTGGGATGAAGCGTTTCTTACCAACTTAAGCAACCGAAGTATTACTGAAAATCTTGAAAAAATTCGGATCGCAGAAAAAGTCGGTCTCTTTACGAATGAACAGTATCCTCCATCCATCGTAGCTCGAGAGCTGCTGAATCGAAATATCGACTATTTTTCCTGCTATGTCTGTGAAAATCTTGGATCACCGGATGAGCGCGTTACCCATGCTTCCTTAACTGACATTACCAACATGGACTTTTCTCCGTTAAATGTCATGATTCTCATACGAATTCCGGGAACTCCTGACCGCCCACAGGACGGTCGTGAGTTTCGTCTATTCGGAAATCCAGATGAACTGTTCGCACAAAGTAAACCGAAACGAGAGCTGCTCACGATTTCCGAGGTCCGCGCTGTCGCTCTGGCTGAGTTAAACCTTACCCATAACACCGTACTCTGGGATATCGGCGCCGGATCCGGATCGGTTGCCATTGAAGCCGCTCAACTGATTCCCCATGGAGAAGTTTATGCCGTTGAACAAGACCCGGTAGATTTCCGACTTCTTGAATCAAATGTAGAAAAATTTGGAGTAACCAATGTCCATACGGTTCATGGTCAGGCACCCGAAGTACTCGAACAACTACCGCGACCTACCAGTGTGTTTCTGGGGGGTGTCGGACACGAGATCGTCCGACTTTTGGAATTTGTCCATCAGCGCGCGTTTCTGAACACACAATTTGTGATTAACTTAAACAGCGTGGACCATCTCTCTCTGGCACATCAAACATTACTTCGGCTCGGATGTGAACCGCTCGTACGAATGCTCAACATTGCACGGGGAACTCACCAGTTAGAGCAGATTCGATTTGACACTTCCCGTGTGTCCTTTTTGATTACCACCCAAAAATTGTCACCGTCAACCTAATGACACATCCATAATGACGAGAACAGCCACACCCGCTGTTCCTATTTGTGGAACCTTTCAAATTTGATTACACCGATCAAGGGACAAGAGGAAATACTTTGAATTCTTCCCTTCATATAGATTGCGATGTGGTTGCTGTTGGCGCACATCCCGACGATGTAGAAATAGGATGCGGAGGCACGATCGCCAAAATGGTTCGCGATGGTTACCGTGTTGCCATCATCGACATTACGGATGGAGAACCTACTCCCAACAGCCCCAGCCCTGATGTGAGACTGAACGAGGCACAACAAGCAGCCCGCATCCTTGGCGTACAGGTACGCGAAACTCTTGACTTGCCCAATCGTCTTTTGTTTGACAGCATTGAAGCTCGTATTAAACTCGCTACCTGCTTTAGACGATTGCGACCGCAACTGGTCATCAGCCTCGAACATCGCACCCCTCTTGCGTCGCCCGATCATGTCCAGGCCATGCAGCTCACGGAGGCAGCCGTGTTTTATTCACGTCTGACCAAATGGGATGACCGATTTGAAGGAACTTCACCCCACACTATCCCGTCGATCGCAAGTTATTGCCTTGATATGGGAAATTTGACGCGGCCGGCTGAACCAGGAATCTTTATTTCTGATATCAGTGAGACTTACGACAAGAAAGTAGAAGCGGTTCGTGCCTATCAAACGCAATTCCCACCAGCCAAAGAAAGTTTCTTTACCCGTCTTCATTCGGCCAATAGCTTTTGGGGAGAAATTTCGGGATTTCGCTTCGGAGAACTGATTCGCAGTTATCGCCCTATTGGAACCAACAGCCCCTTCGACCTGCTATGCTCTCATTCATAAGTATCCTTTCCCAGAACAACTACGTACGCAGATATGCGTTTCGCTCTGAGAACAAACCTAACCCGTCTCAAACGGAAGATCCTTTCGGTTTCCCCACTCATTCCAGGATCCATCATAATTCGCTAGATTTCGCACGGACAACCGATACAGCGTAAACAAAACGGTTGTTGCAGCGACACCACCGTTGCAATAAGCGATAACAGGTCGATCCGTATCCACACTGGCTGAGGTAATCAACGATTGCAGTTCGGACAAAGGCTTGTATCTGCCTTTTTCAACATCGAACAGCGCATCTCGATCCAAATGAATAGCCCCAGGAATACGTCCACCATGAATCCCTCGACGACGGGTACCTTTAAATTGTTCTTCGTCTCTCGCATCAATGATTTGCGGCCGTACTTCGTTGTCGGAACACTCCAGTTGAGTTGCCCGTTGCACCACACCAAAAACCTCTTCCCAGTCAACTGCCCAGTGTCTCTGTGGCCTAGTCTTGAAGTAGCATCTCTCTGGATGACTCCTTTCTGTAGAAATCGCACCGTCGATTGATTTCCAGGCTTGCCATCCTCCATCGATAACACTGACTTTTTCGTGTCCATAAAAATGAAGTGCCCACCAGAGACGTGTTGCAAACTGCCCTCCCTGGTGGTCATAAATCACAACGTGTGTTTCTTCGCCGATGCCACAACGAGACATCGTTTCTGAAAATGACTGTTCGCTGGCCAGTTGTACTGGAACCGGATTGTCGGGATCTATGATGTCCAATGTCCAATCCAAATATACCGCCCCAGGTATATGTCCGACGAGGAATTCGTTGCGTGCCCCCGTATACTCCGCAACCTCCACGGAAGGTTCCGTTGCTCTTCTGTGAACATAGCCTCGAACATCAACAACCCGAATTCCTGCCTCGTCAAGATTCGACTGCAACCATTCCGCCGTAACGAGTGGGTCCATCTCTCACCTGCATTTCACCAAGACTAATACAGTCGTCCTCACAGCGAACATTCTATGGTTGGACGGCATGCCAGTTTCGTAAACCAATCGAAAAACAACCGTTTCGATAACCTAATTATTTGATTATTCCACACTCAGTGAACGGACTTGTTCCGACTCCGTACGTATAGGGGAATTGACAGCATCCCCTATCCCCTGTCCTGTCGCACCGGATTCTGATGATTGCAGATTATCAGCCTTAGGAATGGTTAACCGAGGTCCCGTAAATCGATTTCGTTCGTAAGCTTTCCATCCGTCATCACCTCGGAGATAAAAGAAATAGGGACCCCAGCGTGCATATTGTTTGGCTCCCCATTCCATAATCCTGAGCACCCAGCGATACCGATCAAAATGACCACTTCCCCAACAATTGGCTCGCCTCAAGAACCAGTTATTGAAATTCCCAAACCAATGCCCTGTGCTTTGGACATATCCTTCAATAATTTCATAATTGCGCATCATTCGATACAGTGCCCGCATGGGACCAAATACCGTGCGACGATACGCGTGAATGTATTTTTCGTACTTTGACAATGCTTTCGGATCGCGTCCATTCGACAAATAATCGCAGATCACATCAGCTGCCATCTCTCCGGTACTGTGTGCAATTTGTACCCCTGAAGAATAAAGCGGATCCACAAAGAAATTCGCATCGCCGATGGACAACCATCCGTCACCTGTAAACTGACGCGTCGTGTAAGCCAGATCCTTTAATCTCCGTACACGCCCAACCTGTGTTGCTTTCACAAATCGTGTCTGAATAAATTCATAACGATTGATAGCGTCCAGTAGTACTTCTTCGGCATCGTTTCCCCATTGAGAAGTTGCGGGTTCATTCTGTACAAGCCCTACACTCATCACGTCATTGGCCAGAGGGATAAACCACATCCAGCCGTACTCAATAAAATAACCATTGAAAAATCCCTGACGATATCCAGGATCCCGTGTAACCCCCTGAAAATGACCAAACACCGCTGATGTTCGAATCTCCGGATCCAAGTCAACACAATCGAGTTGTCTCGCAATTAAACAACGCCGGCCACTGGCATCTACCACAAAATCCGTTGGCTTATCGTACGCTGCTTCACCGCGGTGTCGAACACGAACGGCTACGGCGCGATCCTCTTCAAAAACAACTTTTTCCACCGATGTTTCATCCCACAACTCCACACCTTGAGCAACTGCAAAGTCCTGTAATTGTTTATCGAAAACCGCTCTTTCAACTTGATACGCATAGGGTCTTTTAGCAAGATCTTTACGCGGAAAATTATTAAAGTGTCCAATGGTGGACAGGATGTCTTTACCATGACTGACCGGTGTTCGACCAATTCTAAAATCGCCTGCATACTTAAATGTATGACCACTATGTTGTAGTTGCTCAGCAATCCCCATTCGTTCCCAAATCAACTGAGAAGCGGGTAATAGTGACTCCCCTACATGAAATCGAGGAAACGTTTCACGCTCGATCATCGTCACACAATACCCTTTTTGCCGGAGAAAAGTCGCAACCACACACCCACCGGGGCCACTCCCTATCACGGTGACATGTCCTTTGGATTGGGTCATTGTTTTCTCCACTTGAATCTGGATTTCGCTAAACGAGTCATCTCTCATCCGTTTCCAGCTAAGCAACCATTATCGGATTACACCGAAAAGATCCGAGTATTTGTTACGTCTCTTACATACTCTTCCTGGATAACATCTGAGGACGAATCCATTTCACGATCTCTATCGATACCTGTATCAACTGTC